>NZ_JAXWCK010000051.1:0-90229 GCF_037349415.1 Anthropogastromicrobium sp. | reverse complement strand
AAAATTCGACATCATTGTCCGATAATTGCAAAAAGTTTCTTGGCTTTCATCCCACCCGACTTTTGTAAATTCAAAGTAAACTTTCCAGTTCACATGTCATGATACAAAAGTCCTTAAAATGTAATACCTGTATGAATACGTGCAAAGTGCGATGGTCGGAAGAAATTTGTACACTGCACAAAGCGTGTTTGGCTGTATGAGGTATTTCCATTTGTCAGTGTCAAACGAACCTCTATGATATTATCTGGTTCTTCTTCTGTTCCATTCCACCGAAATGAAAGATCCTCTATCCAAAATCCCTGATAAAAATTTTCATCAAATGTCCAGTCTGTGCCTTGTGACGAACTATCCTTCACAGGATAATAATATAGCGAAAAACGCCCCTTTCCATCACCAGAAGCTTCACTTTCCATGCGCACAGGATTTCCATTTGCTGAGTAAAAGCATATTGTTTTCCACCAATCATCACCACTTGATTCACTACCCAGACAAAGCAATGCTCCATCTGCACTTGCTAATGAAAGCTCTCCTTGTGCCTTATCAAGAATTGTGTCACTGACTACAATTGCCCTTGATAAAGATTCCATCCTGTAAAACGCATTCATTGCAGCAGAAACTGCAGTTGTTGCTGCCAGTAAAAACATACCAATCAGCGCAAATGTAACAATAACCTCAACAAGTGTGCTTCCGCGCCTATTGTCTTTTATCTTCTTCACTGCTCATCACCTCCATCTGACATGGCTGATGAACGATTTTCATATCCAGTTGTTCCATCTCCAAAGTAAAAGATTGATGCATTTTGCCTGCTGTAGCTGCTCCATTTAGTATTTAATGTAAAGCTGCCATCTTCTCCAGAAAAAACACAGCTTACAGATTCCGTATTTGTCGGACTAGTCCTGTTTTTATAATAGTATCCTATTAGCTCCTGTTCTTCTTTTCGTATATCTACAGAACGCGCAATAAGATTTCCCGAAACTTTCAAAGACTTTTGAAACATCAGCATTATTATCATCAGTAGCAAAAATGCCACGATGACGCCTACTAAGCTTACCCCCTTTTTATTGTTTACGCATCTTTGACTTAGTCGTTTATACTTAGTCTGCCTTCTGCCTGTCATTTTTTTAATCATATCCCGCATCACCTACCTTCGCTCTGAGCGGATCCAATAAAGAGTATCCTGCACATCCTCATTTTGATTCTCATCATCCGATGCATAAGCAGTATAAGCATTATAGATTGTAGTAACAGAAAATGGCATGTTATGATATATGCAGTGCACCGTTATATAAAGTGATGCATCCGTATAGCCATTTTCTCCCTCCTCCCAGCTAAGCGTTGCCTGCGCTGACAGCTCATTTGTCTGATTCAGTGCACTGCTGTCCAATGAAAATGTCTGTTCTTCACCAGATGACCAGCTTCCTGAAATGATCTTGCTGTTGACAAATTCTAAGATAGTTCCACTAGCCTGTGTTTTTTCCTGCTGTGATGGTGTCACCGTTAACTCTTTTTCCAGCTCATCTGCAAGCGATACAGTAAGTATTCTTGACTGCTCCTGATCCTTTACTCGTCCCGCATTTTGTGTCATAACCGAGGAGGCCAGAAGAAGTGCAAGCGACATCATAACAAGAACTGCCATGATACAAACCACAATAATCATCGCTATTCCCTCTTGTCCATTTCTTTGTCTGTGCTGTTTCATGGCAGTCTCCTTCCCCAAGCTTATATATCGGTATCTTACCACTATGAAGCATCTGCTGTCAATCAATCTACATAAACGCAAATAAAAACCAGTGGGGACAAACAAAATATTACTGTTCTTTGTGTTACACCCACTGGTTTTTCATACTATTTAGTTTTCTTATACGTTTTTCGCGGCAATATACACACTTGCTGTCTGCGGTCCTACAGTCACATGAAGAATACCATCCTCGGCACGCTCCATAACTTCACCGACATTGTAGGTTGACTGTGTTGTCTGGATCACACGCTTTAAACATGCATTTTCCAAAATACCAATCTGCCATATTGGAAGATCTACTGTAAGCGTATCTCTTCTGTTATTAATAAGAATAACTGCCTGCAGCTTTTTATTAAATCTGCCATAGCAAATCCAGTGAGAACCGCTTGCAATCGACTTATAGGAACCACTTCTAAAGCACTCATATTTTTTGTGGATACGAATCATATCCTTATGAAACTCTATAAGTTCCCAGTCTTGTTTTCCCCACGGATAAGATCTTCTGTTGTCTGGGTCAGTCCAGCCAACCATACCAGCCTCATCTCCATAATAAACAGTTGGTGCTCCTGGCCAAGTCATCTGCATGACAACTGCCTCTCGAAGAATGCACTTTTCCACATTTTCATTTGCGGCTTTAGCGCCCTTTGTCGCAATACGTCCGACAGTGCTGTTTGTTCTTGTAAGGAAACGAGAATGATCATGATTTGACAGCTCATTCATAGCAACGTCTAGTGACTGGCGCTGGAACTTGCTCATATTGTGTTCCATTGTACGGAAAAACTTGTCTCCATTTCCATACCATTCAGCCTGAAACTCATCACTATGCTTTTCCATACCTGTCAAAAACCATGTGATTGGCTCCATAAACGCATCATAGTTCATGACTGTATCCCACTGATCACCGCGCATCCAGCTGCTTGGATCACCATAGTGCTCAGCCAAAATAATTGCCTCTGGATTTGCTTTCTTGACAGACTTTCTAAAATCCTTCCAAAACTGGTGATTAACACCAATACTATGACCAAGATCTGCTGCCACGTCAAGACGCCAGCCATCTACATTATAAGGTGCACTGACCCATTTTTTTCCTATACGAAGAATATAGTCATATAACTCCTTTGAACCCTCATAGTTAAGCTTTGGCAGTGTATCATGTCCCCACCAGCCCTCATAATTCTTATTATACGGCCACACGCCTCCAGTAAAACCAAAAAAGTCGTGATATGGGCTTGACTCAGATACATATGCACCTGGCTCATATCCTTTTTGTCCTTCATAAATACACTCTCTGTCAAGCCATTTATTGAAGGAACCACAATGATTGAATACACCGTCAAGAATAACCTTCATGCCTCTTGCATGAATTTCTTTTACAAGCTCTGCAAAATATTCATTTGATGCCTCTAAATTTTCTTTAGAGGTCACACGGCAGATATAACGACTTGCCTTTTTGTTTTCCTTCTCATCCTCTTTAAGAAGCTCGCCTTCATCCTTTTTGATAACTGCAAAATGCGGATCAATATAATCATAATCCTGAATATCATATTTGTGATTAGACGGAGAGACAAACAGCGGATTAAAGTAGATGACCTCAACGCCAAGCTCCTGCAAATAGTCAAGCTTTGCGCGCACACCCTGAAGATCACCTCCATAGAAACGTCCAATATCAAGATTTGCCGGAAGACTATCCCAATCAGTTACGCGCTCACTCTGTGATCCTACATAGTAATACTCACCTGAGAGAACATCATTGGAAGGCTCTGCATTATAAAAGCGATCCACATAAATCTGATAAAATACTGCACCCTTTGCCCACTCTGGCGTATGAAAGCCCGGTGTGATTCTAAATGCATACTTCTGGCGCAAATTCGTTGTACATCCTAATTTATTATAATAACAGATATCCCTGCCTTTTTCGATCTCGAAGTAATATAGATAAGACGTACTTCCAACGCTTATCTGTGTCTCATAAAAGTCAAACAAACCTTCTGTTCTGACCTTTTCCATTTTGATTTCACTTTTTCTTGAAATCAAATAGACATTGTCCACGTTATTGGCCAATGTCCGAAAGCGGATGACAACAGAGTCGCCCGCCTCCGGCTCTGCCGGAGTACGGTAATCTTCTGTTTCATCACAAAATAATGCATTTTTTACTAATATATCACTGAACTGCATTTTTTTCGTGGCTCCTTTAACCGTGCGTTATTATCTGCCTTCTGATGGCATACCTGACATGAGAGATGTCTGCTCTGCACCCGGCTCTGGAAGCTCCCTTCCATCAAAGATCGCCTCAAACTCCGCGTTTCCAATTTTTTCACGCTCGATTAATACCTGTGCACAGCGGTGAAGCACGTCCATATGCTCAGTAATAATCGTCTTTGCCTGTGCATATGCCTCATCAATAATACGCTTCACTTCTATATCAATTTCTCTGGCAACATCTTCACTGTAGCTTCTTGCATGTCCCAGATCTCTGCCGAGGAATACTTCTTCCTCACCGCTGTCCTCATAGTTGATGGTTCCAAGACGTTCTGACATACCATATTTTACAACCATTGCACGGGCTGTCGCTGTCGCCTGCTTGATATCCTGTGATGCTCCTGTTGTGACATCGCCAAATATCAATTCCTCGGCAACACGACCACCAAATGCTACGATAATATCTTCTTCCATGCGCTTCTTTGTCATAAACATCTCATCCGCCTCTGGAAGCGGCATTGTGTAGCCTGCCGCACCCATTCCAGTTGGAATAATTGAAATGGTGTGTACCTGACTTTCATGCGGCAATACATGGAACAAAATTGCATGGCCTGACTCATGGTATGCTGTGATGCGCTTTTCCTTGTCGCTGATGACCTTAGAATGCTTCTCTGCACCAATTCCCACCTTAACAAAGGACTGCTCTATATCGCGCTGGCTGATGTAGCCCTGTTTGCTCTTTGCCGCATTGATCGCAGCCTCATTCATCAGATTTTCCAGATCTGCTCCGGTAAATCCTGCTGTTGTCTGCGCAACACGTCTTAAGTTTACATCTGAGCCAAGCGGCTTATTCTTTGTGTGTACCTTTAAAATTTCTTCTCGTCCCTTTACATCTGGACGTCCTACTGCCACCTTACGGTCAAAACGTCCAGGACGAAGGATAGCCGGATCAAGAATATCGACACGGTTTGTTGCTGCCATAACGATAATTCCCTCATTGACACCAAAACCATCCATCTCTACAAGCATCTGGTTTAATGTCTGCTCTCTCTCATCATGACCGCCGCCAAGACCTGTTCCTCTTCTTCTGGCTACGGCATCGATCTCGTCAATAAAAATGATGCAAGGTGCATTTCTCTTTGCCTGTTCAAACAAATCTCGTACACGTGATGCACCGACACCAACAAACATCTCTACAAAGTTTGAACCAGAGATTGAGAAAAATGGCACGCCTGCTTCACCGGCAACTGCCTTTGCAAGCAATGTTTTTCCTGTTCCCGGAGGGCCTACTAAAAGGATACCCTTTGGGATTCTGGCGCCAAGGCTTGTGTACATATTTGGATTTTTAAGAAAATCCACCACTTCCTCAAGTTCTTCCTTCTCCTCTTGAAGACCGGCAACATCCTTAAATAAAACTTTCTTGGAGCCGCCTGTTTCCATAACAGCTCTGCTTCTTCCGAAGTTTGCCATGCTCTGACCGCCTCCGCTGCCACCTCCCGGTGCTGCCATACGGCCTGTCATTGCTACGAACACAAAGCTTATTCCTATGACTAAAATAAGTACAGGAAGAAGTGTATTTAGAAAATAATTTTCTTTAACTGCTGTCAGGGTAACTTTTATACCGTTATCCTGCAGACGGTCTAACTCAGCATTGACATCTGATACGAATACACGATATTCTGTCGATGAACCACTGACAAAAAACAACACACTGCCCGTCGGCACCTTCGCATTTTGTTCAATCTGTGCCTGAGCGATTTTTTCTTCTTCCACAAATGAACGATACTGCGAGTATGTTACATTAGTCTGCGTATAAAGAGAACGCTGAAAGAAGAAAATTAATGCAATTACAATTGCAATAATAATGGTATATGCGATTATTCCATTTGACTTTTTCAATTTACTCCTCGTTTCTGCAAATATTTACTCAGTCTCAACCACACCTACATACGGCAGATTGCGGTACAGCTGATCATAGTCTAATCCGTAGCCAACTACAAACTCATCCGGCACCTGAAAACCTGTATAGTCAACATTTACATCATCAACCTCGCGACGATCTGGCTTGTCAAGAAGAGTACACAGACAAATGCTGGATGGCTTTCTCTCGTTTAAGATCTTCATCAGATGGCTGAGTGTTCTTCCAGAATCAATAATATCCTCAACTACCAATACATCTCTTCCCTCAATAGACTGATCCAGATCCTTGACAATCTTTACGATACCGCTTGACTTTGTACCAGCACCATAGCTTGATACGGACATAAAATCCATAGTTACTGGAACGGTAATTCTCTTTGCAAGTTCACACATAAAAAATACGCCGCCCTTTAATACACAAATCATGTGAACCGTCTTTCCCTCATAGCGTTTGCTGATCTGCTCTCCCAGCTCGCGGATTCTCTTGTCGACTTCTTCTTCAGAATACATTACACGAATCTTATCTCCCATTTTTGCACTCCTCTGCTTTTTTATTTTTATAGTTTTGAGTCAATTTTCTGACTATCGTATGCGATGATCACTGCACTGTTCTAACTTCAAGCACCAGCCTTGTATGTTTGGTGATTTTACAATCTTCGGCCATGCGAACTCCTGCAATCCACAAAACACGGCTTCCAGATGCCAGAATAGGAATCTGATCCCGCTTTGCAGCAGGAATTTTAGCATTAATCATGCAGTCGGAAAGCTTTTGCGTATTACCCTTTGCATCAATGCAAATACGGTCTTTAGGCCTTCTTTTACGCATAAGCAACCCTTCTTTTATTGTATCATAATCGAACCAGTTTACACAACAAGTTTGTGGAATTTTTTTCTCACAAACGGGGAAAATTGAGTAAACAGCCTTACCAATTTTGCTGTTTGGTAATTGTAAATCCTGATTTTCTTCTTTATGCTCTGAAAAGATCTCTTTTTCTATGATTAAAAACTCATATTGAATACGTGCCTTACGTCTTTGCGGCAGATTTACCATGCTTCCTGTGCGCTTTGACAAAAGCCCTATAACAGATTCAATATGTGTCCTAGTTATATCTTTTACTCCTCCTGTATGCGAAATTGCCTCCTGAATCAGATATCGCTGTAAAATTGGTTTTTGTTTCTTAAGCTCTTTTACAGGAAGCATCATTTGCTTATGCAAGACACAATGCCATGACGAAATAAGTGCCTGTGCCTGATCTCTAAGATATTCATCTGCCTCAGAGAAATCACCCGCAGCACATGCTATGTGCTCAGCAGCCTGCGCATTATATTCACTTGAAAGAAGCGGCAGAAGCCTGTTTCTGATACGGCTTCTGAGATAGTCATCTGTCAGGTTTGTCTCATCAATGCACCATCCCTGCCTATTTTCTATAAGCCATGCTTCAATCGCCTCTCTTCTCATACCTAAAAGCGGACGCACGACAACGATATCTCCCTTGTCTGACAAGCTGCGCTTACAAGGTATTCCGCTACATCCACGAATCCCGCTTCCTCGCAGCAGATTCATTAGCACTGTCTCAGCCTGATCATCCATATGATGTGCCACTGCAATTACAGATGCACCGCGTTTTTTTGCTTCACACTCAAATGTTTCATAACGGACACGACGCCCTGCCTCCTCCTCAGTCAGATGATGCTTCGCTGCAAGAGCCGGCACATCACATCTTTTTTCAACAAACTCAATTTCTTCTTTTTCGCAAAGCTGTCTTGAAAACTTAAGATCATGCTCTGCTGACTCACCACGTATGCCGTGATGAACATGAATTGCTGTTATTGAAAGATTATATATTTGCTGCAATCGTTTTAGTACCAATAAAAGACAGACAGAATCTGCGCCTCCTGACAAGCCTATGATGACATGGTCACCGAAGGAAAACAGCTTTTTTTCATCAATGTATTGCTTGATTTTATCTATAAATTTATCGTGTGGAATCATTTTTATCTCCTTTATTTTTTCCAGAAACCAGCTACAAGCACTGTTCTGTCGTCTCTGGCATTTTTTGTATTTCCTGCAAATGCCAAGATTTTTTTTGCAATCTCCTTTGGATTGTTTTCGTCTAGCTTTTCACAAAAGCGGCACATCGTCTCCTCCTTATCGTAGCCAGGTATTTCTTCTAGCACACCATCACTAACCATAATAATAATATCTCCATCCTTTAGACGAAGTATTTTTTCCATCGGTGCGTGCTCCTGCAATATTCCTGCCGGCATACTGTCTGCACCAACCTGCATCGTCTGTGTGCCGCGCTTTAAAAAAGTGACGGCTGCACCGGATTTTGTAAGCTCGCATATACCGTTTGCACAGTCAATAACTGTTAAATCAATTGTGACAGGATGTTCCTTTGCCTGAATCATCAGTGCACTGTTAATCACACGAATGAGAAGTGACGGCGAATAGCCTGCCTCGCAAAGTGATTCTGCAAGCTCTGTGACTCCCGCACTTTCCTTTCCTGCAACACTTCCGCTTCCCATTCCATCGCATAAAAGAAGAACCTTTTTTGCATTTGACAGCTCCATGCACGAAAAGCTGTCTCCTGAAATATCATTTCCGCTTTTACAGCTAGATGCAGTGCCAAAAAGCACAAAGTATGGACACTCCTCTTCAAAACGAACCCAACGCGTCACTGATGATACAAGAAGCGGCTGATTTGCACACAGCACCATGCGTTTGCCAAGAACCTCTTCAATGCGCTCGCAGACAAGCTTCATTGAAATACAGCGTGCACTTTTGGCACTGAGCGCCATAATTAGCTGTCTGGCTCCATTTTTATTTTCAGTCATGTAGATTCGCTTTGCCTCTACACCTGCCCATAGCAGCTTCTTTTCCAGATTCTCACGCACAGCTCCGGACAATTCTTCTTTTTCCTGCATCTGCCCGACTGTTTCCAAAAGCATCTGCGCACACTCAAAAAATTGTTCTGACAAAAGCTGACGCAATTCCAGATAACGCATGCGCCAGTCAGTTTCAAATGGATCCTTTGCTACATCTTCTTCACGATACATAGAAGAAAGCTGCGAAAAGGTCTGCGCCAATGCCGGCAATCCTTCTCCTGCCATATCTTCTACCGCAGCCTGCCACACTGGTATGCTTTCTTGTTCATTAAATCCACAATCTTCCTTAAGCAAATTTTGTTTTTGCGGACAGGTAAGTTTTTCAGGAAGCAATAAAAATACAATACCAACTGCCAAAACAGATTCCATCGTCTGAAATAAAATAGCCGGAGAATATACAATTCCAACGCCAAAAGCTGCCGCTGCACATGCTGTCACGCTGGCCATCCTGCCTAAACTGCGAAATGCACCGGAGAAAATTCCAAGAAGACACAATATGCCAATCTGCGCTGCCTCACCGCTCACAAGAGAAAGCATAATTCCACTTATGCTTCCAGCAATTGCACCTGCTCCTGGTCCAAACCTATATCCGAAAAAAAGTGCACTAAAAAGCAGCACTACCTGTATAACCAAATATGTTGTCTGCCCACTTCTTAAAACAACAAAAAGCATTCCGCCAATCATAAAAAAAATCAGGCCCAGCCGCCCTATGCCCATTTTTTTTACCTGATTATTTTGCCATCTTTCCAGACCTTCCACTTGCTTTCGACCTCCATTTCTGAAAACACAATTGTTTATCAGCTGCTCTTTTTATCATAGCTTAGTTTTTTTGAAATGTCTGTCGAAAAGACGGTGCGATAAAAAAAAGTGCCGCTTCGCGTTTCCACGATACGGCACATCATTCACCCTTAAATATGATCTCGTTTTTATGGATCAAGCCTAACTTTTCCTTTGCATACCATTCAGCAAATTCATCGGTTTTCATGTACTCGCTGTACTCATCGAGTTCTTTGCTTCGCGCCTCTTCCTCGGCAATCTTTTCCTCGAGGAGCTGCTGCTGTGCCAGATTCTGGGCGTTTTGCTCTGCCAAACTGTTTCCACCAATCCAGGTCATCACGCTTAACAGTACTACTGTCACAAGTGCCAGTGCGATCCATTTGCGATTGGCTCTCCTTCGGGCTGCCATCTTTCCTGTCAATATTCTCACCTCTCTTATTGCGGCTATGTTTATCCTCTCTTTTTATCATACTTTCTTTTTGTGTCTTTTTCAACCTCTTTTTTTCCATTTTTCGCCTCTCCAGACGTTTTTTTCGCCATGCGCGGCAGCTTCTTTGCATTTTAAGTCGTTTTTTTCTAATCTTACAAAACAGACTGCCTGTCAGCTTTGCCGGACCAAGCTGATACAATGCCATCCCAACTGCAATTCCAACCAGAGAAAAAAGTCTCGGTGTTCCATTATTCTCCCGAAATAAAAGACCAAACATCAAAAAACTTCCAAACGTCCAAAACAATACATCCTGCACGTCCAAAAGAAGCTTTGGCTGACGAAATACACGGCGAAAAAAAATAATCGGCTCGTAGCCAAGCCGCATCAAAAATCCTAGCAGAAATGATCGCATAAAAAACACAAGCTCGCCTGCAACACCTCCGATTACCTTAGCAGCCTCTTCCAAAATGATTCCCCCTGACTCTGGCCTTTTTGCTCCTGATATTCCAGACTGTTCACACAGCCATCCACCTCAATGATCCCCTTGTCTAATGCCAGTTGCTTCATATGAAGACCATCACCACGTATCTCTAATGCCTTGTCTGTCGTATTGATTTGTATGATATGTTCGTCATACGCAATCACATCAGTTACACCGGTGATTTTTAGGCTCCTTCTGTGCTCTAAAATCAGACAGTGTTCGCGCTCAATATATTCCTGATCTTGATTTTGTTCCAAAAAAAGACCCCCTAACAATCGGATTTTCCGGTATACCGGTCTATTCCAATATATTAGGGAGCCGCTGATATTATGCTATTGCTCTTAAAGATATTCAAACATTTCCTTTGCATCTTCTTTACGGATTGTCTCCTGCACACTCGTGATACGCACCTTAACTGTTTTATTACCAAAGGCAATCTCTATAACATCTCCAACCTTCACGTCTGCGCTCGCTCTTGCCACTTTATCGTTAAGCATAACGCGTCCGCTGTCACAAGCTTCATTAGCTACCGTTCTGCGCTTAATGATGCGAGATACTTTCAGATACTTATCCAAACGCATATTAATCTCCTTCTAGTTAAAATTCCCCCTACAACGCAAATGCATTTTAGGGGGAATTTTTGCACGTTTTTCGCTCAGATTTTAAAAATCATTACGCGTTAATTGCATCCTTTAATGCCTTTCCAGCCTTAAACTTCGGGTTCTTAGATGCTGCGATAGTCATGGTCTCACCACTTCTCGGGTTTCTTCCCTCTCTCTCTGGACGCTCTGCTACCTCAAAAGTTCCAAAGCCAACCAACTGCACCTTATCTCCAGCCTTTAATGCACCTTCCACTACTGCTGTGAAAGCCTCAATTGCCTTCTCTGCGTCAACCTTCTTTAATCCAGCCTGCTCTGCAACTGCTGCTACTAACTCCTTCTTGTTCATTTGAAACTCCTCCTTACATCTCATACGGTAAGACCAGCAAAATATCCTTTTGCTAAAACTGACTTTTGCTTTCTCTTACACGCTTTTTTCCTCATTTTGCATATCTTTTTTAATGCTTTTTTACTGTAACACACGTTATAAGGTTTTTCAAGTCCTAAAAGAAAAAAGTTATGCAGCGGTTCACCTTAATCACGGTGCTATGTCACGAAAGCCCTACGGTGCCTCACCCCTCCATTTGCTTTCCCAAGAAGGAAGCTGCGCAGGCAGCTGCTTTATATTCTGTCTCGCTAAAATGAGTCTGATTTTCGCGGCTATATAAAATGACAGCACCTATACAGTCTCCCTCGCAGCAAATCGGATAGATGGCCTGTGCACTGTAGCTGTCTTCGTCTCCGCTTATCAGCGGAATTGTCTTTTTATCTAATCCGGCCTGGATGCTGTTTTCGCGATTGATGATCATTTCTTCGAGCTGCCTACTTATTGTTTTTCCAAGGAGTTCTCTTTTTCCGCCGCCTGCCACCGCAATGATCTGATCGCGGTCAGACACTGCTACCTTTTGATTCATGGTCTGCGCAACAGACTCCGCATATTGTTTTGCAAAGCTGCCTAACTCCATCATTGGAGAATATTTTTTTAGAATAATCTGCCCTTCCCTGTCTGTAAAAATTTCAAGCGGTGTGCCTTCTGCAAGACGCATAGTTCTTCTGATTTCCTTTGGGATCACCAGTCGTCCAAGTTCATCCACACGGCGCACAATTCCTGTTGCTTTCATATTTTCCAATTCCTCCTGATTTGTATTTCTAATCATTTTAACTATTCCATATTTTGCGTTGTATGGGTAGTATATGGAAAACAGGAAATTTTATACGCAGCAAAAATTACATTGGGTGACCATGGGGACAGGTACGATGGTTTGATTAGTGTCCCTGGTGGCTCAAGCTCGCAAACTTTTGTTCTTTCCCCGACTCGACTGCATTCTAGTAAACACAAAAAAGCCTGAAAGCTCTTTTCTTGAACTTTCAGACTTTTTAATATCATGATGTTTTTATGGACACATATCGAGCCAGTAGGGACACATTTTTAGCCACCGTCCCTGTCCCCATGGTCACCGTGCGTACACAACAGCCTCATATGGTCTGAGTGTGGACTCGTCTGTATCCTTGTAATTCTGGATAAGGATGTTCTTTGCTGCATGAATCTTTTCCTGAAGCTCTGCCGGGATGGCAACATTTGTGTCGGAATCGTTGCAAAGTACAAGCAGCTGTTTATCACCGAGTGTTCTGGTATATGCGTAAATCTGCGGATGATCTGGAATCAATACGTCATACACACCGTTCACCATAACTTCGTTTGTATGGCGAAGTGCAATCAGCTTTTTATAATAAGCAAAAACAGAATCTGGATCGTTTACCTGTGCGGCTGCGTTGATTGTTTTGTAGTTTTTATTTACCTGCAGCCATGGTGTGCCTGATGTGAAGCCGCCATTTTCGGATGCGTCCCACTGCATTGGTGTACGTGCATTGTCGCGGCCAACTGCCTTGATATAGCCCATAACTGTTTCAGCTGGGATATTTTCTTTTGTTGTCAGCTCTTTGTAAGCATTGAGACTTTCAATATCACGATAATCTGCGATATTTTCCATGTAGGCATTTGTCATGCCAAGCTCCTCACCCTGATATACATATGGCGTACCCTTCTGGAAATGAGTCATAGTTGCAAGCATCTTGGCTGACAGCTCACGGTACTGCTCACTATCATTTCCAAAACGTGAAACACATCTTGGCTGATCGTGATTAGACAAAAACAAACTGTTCCATGCGCATCCCTCTAAGTCCTTCTGCCACTTTGTAAAGTTTGCACGCAGCTCTGGCATAGTCATTGCCTCACCGTCCCACTTTCCATGATGGCACGGTTTCAGCGCACTTCCTGAAACATGCTCAAACTGGAAAATCATATCAAGCTCGCTGCCATCAATGTTTGCATATTTCTTTGCCTGCTCAGCATTTACGCCAGGACACTCACCTACAGTAATCAGACGATACTTAGACAGCACCTTTTCGTTCATCTCACGCAGATATTTGTGGATGTTTGGGCCGTCACAGCTTGTGTTTCCAGTGTAGCCATTTCCATTCTCCGGTCCATCCGGCAAACCAGGATACTTGGAAATCATACTGATTACATCCATACGGAAGCCATCGATTCCCTTGTCGCACCACCAGGTCATCATCTTAAAGACTTCCTCGCGAACCTTCGGATTATCCCAGTTTAAATCTGGCTGCTTACGGGAGAAGGAGTGAAGATAAAACTGACCTACACTCTCTACATACTCCCATGCTGAACCGCTAAAGCATGACTCCCAGCGGTTAGGCGGATTGCCGTTCTTGTCAGGATCTGCCCACATATAATAATCATGGTACGGGTTATCCTTGCTCTTCTTGCTCTCTATAAACCACTTATGCTCATCGGAGGTGTGATTAACAACAAGATCCATCATAATTTTTATATTAAGACTATGTGCCTTCTTTAGCACGCGATCAAAATCGTCCATGGTTCCAAAGTCGTCCATGATATCCTGATAATCACTGATGTCATATCCATTATCATCATTAGGAGATTTATAAACCGGAGACATCCAGATCACATCAATGCCAAGCTCTGCCAGATAGTCAAGCTTCTCATAGATACCCTCTAAATCACCGATTCCATCTCCGTTTGAATCCTTAAAGCTTCTCGGATAAATCTGATAAACTACCGCATTTTTCCACCATTTTTCGTTCATATGCTCCATAACCTCTTTCTACTAAATACTGTCTTTTATTTTAACATGATACTTATTCTTAATCTAATGCTGTCAAAATCTCCTTCACTGCTCCAAATACATCCTCTGGTGCATTAAGAAGTGTGAGCTGATCAAGCAAATATGCATCATTTCTTGATCCCTTCTTCTGTGCGATTGCATAGATCTGCTCCTTTAAGCCAAACTCGATCTCTGCGCGATTTAACAGTTCGAAGATACGCTCAACCTGATGATTATCAGCAAGTGCAGTATTGTATGTAACGACTGTAATCTCACTTTCAATATCCTGCATAGGAAGAATTACTGTTGTGCACTGCTTGTCGCTGTCATAAGAAGTCTCAAGCGTCTCATATGTGCCGTCTGCTTTCTTTTTCTGTGCCGTCATGCCTTGTGCTGTACCTGCAAATACAAGTTCATATGCACGTTCTGCCGGCATTCCTTCCTTCTTTGTCTTTTCTGGTGTGATCGTAAGAACAGCCTCATCGCCCCACTTATATGTAAATGTGGTTGAGCACCAAACATTATCGGTTGCTTCTTCGTCGAGTCTAAAGCTTCCGTCTGCACCTGCTGCCACGATAACCTTAAGAATCTCTGGATTATCAATCGCATTGCCCGTTGTGCGCGCATCAAGTGTGACAATGGCACCTGCCTTTGCCAGTACCGGAATGCTGTCAAGGCTGCGGTACAGCTCGATCTTGCGATCTCCATTGTAAACTGTTCCTGTAAACAAATCAATCCAGGTTCCCTCTGGAAGAAGTGCCATAACCTTACCCATTCTGGTAGCTGTGCTTATTGGCTGTGTGATTGGATTTACAAGAATATCTGAGCCAAAATAGTACTCGTTCTTCATTCTAAATGCATCCCACTTGCCAGGATTCTGATAATAAAGCGGCTGAATAAGCGGAATACCTTCCTCGCTTGCTCTGCGGTTCATCGTATGAAGATATGGGATCATCTGATGGCGCAGACGAAGGAACTTGTCCATGATCAATTCCACTTCCTTGCGATAGCGCCATGGCTCTTTGCCGTTAAACTCGCAGCAGGTGCTGTGAAGACGCATAATCGGGGAGAATACACCAAGCTGCAGCCAGCGAAGTGAAAGCTCATCATTCTTGTAGCCCATCATGTGACCACCAATGTCGTGGCTCCACCAACCATAGCCGATATTGGAGGCTGTTGCGGTGAAGTACGGCTGGAAATCTAATGATTCCCATGTAATCACGGTGTCACCTGAAAATCCGACTGGATAACGATGGCTTCCCGGACCGGCATAGCGGGAGAAGATAAGTCCCTTGCCGTCCTTTTTCTGGCTGTGAATTGTATGATAGTGATTGAGCATCCACAGCGGGTCTAGGCCCGGGATCGCGGTGTTAGTACCCTGCTGCCAGTCGATCCACCAGAAGTCAACACCGTCCTTTTTCTCGATCTTCTCATAGACATATTTAAAATAGCCTTCAAGCAGCTTTCTGTTCGTAAAATCCATCAAAACAGGCTCGCCCTTTTCCTGATCCACGCCCATGTAGGCAGCAAATTCCGGATACACATCCTCAAATGCCCTGACACCGTCTGCCGGATGATCATTTAACGTTACCTTCATGCCTCTTCTATGCAGGTTGTCGGTAAAACGCTTTGGATCCGGGAAGAAGTCCTTGTTCCATGTATAGCCTGTCCAGCCTGCTCCATATTTCTGGTCGATCTCAGTCAAATGCCAGTCCATGTCAATTACACCAACGGTAAATGGAATATTCTCTTTCTCGAAGCGGTCCATCAGCTCGAGATACGATTTCTCCGTATATTTATAGTAGCGGCTCCACCAGTTGCCGAGTGCATACTTTGGAAGGATCGGGGTTGCACCAGTCAGCTTATAATAATCTTTCAGGCAGCCCAAATAGTCGGTACCGTATCCAAAGTAATACAAATCCTCTGCGTCAATGTCTTCTCTTCTTTCAATCCAACCGTCTTCTGTCAGCAGCATGGAGCCCTTATCAGAGATAACAGCCCAACCTTCCATGGAAAACAGACCGTCCTGCAGTGGAATCTCGCCATTTGCCTGATCAAGTGTACGGGTGGTTCCCTTCAGGTTATGTCCGGTATCGCCGTAATGCCATGTGGACTCATAGATGACTTTTTGATTTCTCTGCTCGATACGCAGGTTGTTTCCAGCAAATCTGCCTCCAGTGTAGACAAGTCTTGCCTTGTCAGTCTCAATGATCAGCTCGCCGTTTTTCTCATTTACAGTGTATTCCGGCACATCAAAGGTTCTATTTACAACCATCTGAGTCTTCTTGTCTACAAACACACCTTTTTCGCTGTATTCCATACGAATCATGCTCGGTGTTAGTACGGTAAAACGATAATTCTCGCCCTGTACAATTGCATTTTTTACGTTCATTTTTCATATTCTCCTTATATTCTGATTCTTTGCTTTAGTATAAAGCATAATTCTACATATTTCTTGCAATATTGTTCCTATTTATAACACAATCCTGCTGTGTTCTATTTTTTATCCTGCTGCGTAATCCACACCTCTGATATTGCGCCAAAGTTCTCGTCCATATTAGATAAGTGAAATTCTGCCTGCTCGCCGTATATCAGATTCAAACGTTTTTTGATGTTTTGAAGGCCAACATGACGGCGGTCATTGTAATAGATTTCGCCATTATTTTCAATTTTTTCAAGGACTTCCGCCGAAAAACCTTTGCCATTATCCGACACACAAATATAAAGACATTCTGCATCATTATGTTTTTCTTTTGTGATAAACAAAGAAATTTCTCCTTTTCGTTCTGGTGTCAGACCATGCGAAAATGAGTTTTCCACAAGTGTCTGCAAAAGAAGCACCGGAATTTCAATATCTCCAAGTCCATCATCTACCATGCAGTCAAATTGAAAATAGTCTTCACCGTAGCGAAAACGCTGAATGCTGATGTGATACTCCCACGCGCGTTCTTGCGAACGGGCGGTGCTTCTTGAGACATGGTAGAACGCCTCAAAGGACCATCACAAGCCCTCTACACCCTGTTACGAGCTTACCTTTAAGCCGTCTTTTTTGCGGCTGTTTGTTTTGATTCTTCGATATATTTGGTCTTGTCTTTCGCACTGCTTACTTTGAACAGTGCGAAGTATACAAGCTTCTGTTCCTGCCTGCGATGATGCAGCCATCTGTTCATACCACGTTTTCTTTGTGGTCTGGCGTGTTTTTTCTTGTGTTTCGCATGGCAGAGTGCTTCTCTGGTAACTCGAATAACCGTTTTATTCGTGTAGGAGAAGTCACTGACAGTATCAAATGCATTCGGATACACCTTGCGAATGATATTTCCTGCGCCGTTGACATCCGCATTCAGAATCGTACCTTCCTTTGATTCGTACTGTCCACGGGAGATTCGTTTCCCTGAAAAATGATATTCCAGACGATCCCCTTCTTTGTAGACAGGAATCGGATCTTTGTCGATCAGACTTGCCTTGGACGTATATGATTCCTCTGTTTCAATGACCGGGATACCCGCCTTTGCTGCAACACAGGTCAGTATCCAGAAAAATCTTGTGTATGGAATACTGACAAAGTGCTGATTGTTGTTGGCACCAAGGTTGATTTTCTGCTTCTGGTCTTTGTTGTGTCCGCAGACGATGACCTCTACTTTGTTTTTCAGGCAGAAATCCACGATATAGTGAGCTGCCTTATAGAAAAAGTCGTCGATCTGGCAGGCTCTTTTCTTTGAAATACGGTTCAGTCTGGCAGAGTTTTTCACGGATTTCGTGGAATCCATCCCTTTTGTCAGTTCTGACATCAAAGTTGCACGTCTGCGGTTAAAGTTCTGATTGATGGATTTTAACCAGTGTCCGTCAATGATGAACGGAGTTGCCGAGAAGTTTGTCAGCGCGGTCAGAAAGTTGTCAAGCCCTGGATCAAGTCCGAGAATCCTTGTGGGATTTGTCGGTGCTTCCGGCATTTTGACGGCATCCTGAAATGTCACATATACCATATATCCGCCGTAGCAGGGCTTGACTTCCGTTCTGACATAAGAACCTTCCGGCTTTCCAACACAAAGCGGCACCAGGCAGCGTGGAAATGTGATGTGCATTTTTCCTTTGATATCAGACCGCTTTGCAACCTGATTGGTAAAGGTAACGGTCGTATAAGGTGTCCTGATATATCCCAGCTGCTTTGGCTGTGCCTTAAATTTTCCGGGATTTTGACGATATGATGCCAACAGTTCAAAGTGTGATTTCCAGTCTTTGAGGACTTTTCGAAGTACCTGCTGGTTTGCCTGTGACGGCATCGCATAGTAGTCAGGATTCTTTGTATTCTTCATCACCGCATCCAATGTCTCATATGTGAGCATCCAGTGATCGGACGTTGGCATGATCGGATGGTTTTTCTGTTTGTTTTCTATTCGCTTCTGGATCTTTGTGCGGGCTGGGTCGCTTGCAGGCAGACTCTGCAGCTGCTTCGTGAGTCGGTCAACATCTTTCTGAAGCTTTTCGTTTGCCATCTCAATACCGATACGTACAGTCTCTATGACCTCATTTTCATTGGAAGTGCGGTCAACCAGATCTTTTTTCAATCCGGTACGCAGGTTACGAATGATAAAGTTTGCTGAATTTCGCAAGTTTTTTGCAAGGTGAGTCTGGCACTCGAAATAAGATGCTAGCTTTGGCATCCTGTTCTGATCCACAAAGATCGATATGGTATGCATGTAAGACCCTCCTTTTCAAAAACGTGAGAATATAGTTGACTACACTTATATTATACGATAAAATATAGGTAAAATCAAGCAATATGTGATTTTTTGAATTGTTTTATTTTGAAACGAGAGAGGTACTATTATGAGAACAAATAAGAATGGTGTCAACAAAGACCAAAAGGACAAAGTAAAGAAAGACGGGTACAACAGGGGACAGCATTGTGTTTACTGTCTTACCTATCATATGATTTTCGTCACACATTACCGAAAGCCTGTGATTAACGACGAAATGAGTGCTGCCATGAAAGATTTTTCGAATCATATGGCAGAGCAGTTCCGTGGAAAAGTTTTATCCGCAGAGACAGACAGAGATCATATCCACCTGCTGGTATCACTGCCACCGAATACCAACATATCCGTCTTTGTAAGAAGCATCAAGACTCAGTTATCCAGAGAGATGCGCAAGCGTTTTCCGGAACAGATTAAACAGTATATCTGTGGGGACGATACCTCATTCTGGAGCCGCAGCTACTTTATCGCAACTACCGGAAGTGTTTCTCTTGAAACAGTAAAGCAATACATCGAATCACAGCGTTCTGAAGAACATCAGGCCAAGAAAAACCAACAATTCCAGAAGAAAACCCTGTTGGAATGATGGTTGCGTTGTATGTAAGCGGCGCATTCATCCCTCGGACGTTCTTGCGAACGGCCGGGGTTTTCTGCGCTGAATCATTATAATCAGACAAAATGGAAGTAACAGTAACAATATCTGTTTCACCCTTGTTGTCTGCAATTCCATGTATCAGGCTTATACAATTTAGGAAAAAGTGCGGCCTTATCTGCTCTTGCGCAAACTCAAGCTCAATCTGTTTTTCATTAAGCTCCTTCTCGTAAATCGTAATTTTTAGTGCTTGGATCTTTCTAACCAGATTTCTAAAGCCCTGCAAGAACAAGTGTAATTGGCTGCACAGATGGATAGAGTTCACTATATTGAGCATCTGATAAACTACTGGTGTTTGACGTACCAACACCATCAGAAAGTGCCTGCACCAACACCTTTTTCCACACTTCCTCACGTTGTTTCTTCTCCTGACTGTTCAGATTTGTATGCTCCTTTAGCAGTTCATCACAGACTGTATTTAACTCCGCCTCAAGATCTTTATTGGAAATTGGTTTTAGCAGATAATTAACAGAACCTAATCGAAGCGCCTTCTGTGCATAAGTAAAATTTGCATAACTCGACAAAAAGATGCATTTTATCTCCATCCCTTCCTCACGTATCCACTCCACAAGCTCAAGACCGCTTCCCATAGGCATATCCACATCACAAAGAAGAATGTCTACTTTGTATACCTTTAAAATTCCCTTTGCCTCATGGATATTGTTTGCAGTAAACACCATACCGATGCCAAGACTGTCCCAATTTAATGAATTTTTTGTTTTTTCTGTCAGAATCTGATCATCGTCCACCAGCAGAATTGTCAGTCCCATATTCTGTCTCCCTCCATTTTTCGCCGTTTTTTATACGCAAAACAGCGCAGAATCTATTGCCATTATACAACAGATTCTGCGCATAGGGGAAGTTTTTTGTTTAAATAATTAACTGCTATTTCTTAAACAAGAAATTTATGATTATTGTATAATAATCCATCAAACATACTCAATTTCTAAAGATGCAACCGTTGTTCTGTTTCCAATCGGCACAGTCCCGGTATGATGAATTTCCACATCACCATAACCATTTTCCAGATATGCACATGCCAATGTTACTTCATGCGGACAGCCACATTCCTTTGCATGCTTTGGCTGAGGCATCCAGTCTGTCTTCGCATATGCGGTCAGTCTTCCGTTGGTAGCTTCTAAAGTAACAGTACAAGATGGCATATATGCACTTGTAATCAACTGCGTCGTTAGACAATGATTTTTTCCATTTTCATAATGACGCAAAGAAAATGCACATCCATTAGCCTGCTGTGGCAGACGTTCAATCCTCAATCCATAACCAGTGCGACTCTTAGCATCGTATTTCAAAAACAATTCAACAAATTGGCCATTTGCACTTCCAAATCCCTCTCCTGTATCTTTATCCGGACAAAATACAGCAGTTACCTTCATTCCTCCATTCCATTCACCTTTTCGATATTGTAAAGACGCTCCGCGAGCAGTTGCTGTCAAGCCCCAACATCTTTTTGCACCATCGCGACCACGACCATATGTCCATGCCTGTTCTGGTTTTCCAGGTATCCAATCTGCAACATGTGCTACTTCATCTCCATGATACAATGGACGATATGTGTCGATAAAGAAATCACCAATTTTTGCGCTCTGCGGTATCGTTGGAAAAGACTGAAAATCCAAAATCTGTATTTTCTTTATATCCACCATATCTTCTGTAATCAGTTGGCTCTTTTCAATATAACATTCTCCTGAAATACTGTAGCGACTTTTTGGAATAATCTCTACTACAATTGCCGAACCAATATCTGCCTCACGCAGTCGATACTGTCTGCACGGTTTTCCGTTACTGACTGCCAAAATCCGTCCATCGCGTTCACGTTTCCATATAATGTCAGAACAATCTTGTTCCTGTATCAAACTCAACTGATATTCTAATTTTAAAAGATTTTCCTCAATAACAAGTTTAGGAAACTTTATCCACTCTGGTGCTTTCTGTGGCTTTGGCATCGTCTGCATGGTATGTACCCCTATAATTCCATTTACTGATACTGTCACACTAATTTTCGCTGCAATGGCTTCTTCTTGCTGTCCAGTAACAGCAATATGTAGTCCATTAAATCCACAGCTATTCTCTGGTACTGAATATATTTTGGGCAGTAAATGCTCATGAATTTGCTCAGTCGGTTCTTCTATATCCACTTCTGCATATAAATTTGACATATCTTGCATTTCAAAATATTTAGGCCATGTCTCAATTGTCAATTCTGTTGTCTCTCCATATCTGACGCTATCTGCCCCATTAACCAATACGCGAACTGGACTTGTTGTCTTATATACTCCTGCTGTTTTTGTAGGATTCCAACCGTCATTGCCTCCTAGCATATTACTGTTAGAAAATGCACCTTCTATTTTCTTTGTCAGCTCTATACTATTCCATGGCGAAGCTTGACTAATTGCTACGGGATGTCCATTCAACGTTACATTTCTCCAATAGCATCTCGCGTCTTTCTTCGTCTCTAGTTCCCATTCTATTATTTTACAATTTCCACAAAAACTACAGTTATCTAGTACCAACTGTCCTCCAAATTTTGTTAAATACAGCGTATCGAAATCTTCCAGCTGCACAGTAAATTTACAATTTCGATACACTGTAGCTGCTTCTCTTGCCATATACATTGGACAGGTATCAAAAATCTCTATCTGGCATTCCTCATAAACAGCATAATCTCCGCCACCAATAAAATCCTTGGTTCCGCGAATTAAACTATTATGAAAATAAACACGATTATGATGAAATGACAACGTGTCTAGCATTCCAAGAATCCGACAATTTTCAAACGACCAACAATCATATTTTCCCTGACTGCCAATTGCATATGCTTGTGTTATAATATCCGAATATCTCTTTCTGTTTTGAGCTGGATCAAGCGGATATTCTAAATCAATATTTAAATAATTTCCAATTGTCAGATTTTCTGCCCGAAATCCATTTCCATTTACAATCATTGTTTGTGCAGGCGAACTTGCACTATTATCTGCCGGATAGGCATTAACCATGTGTCCGCGATTGTCTGCAATTACCGTATCTTCTGGCTTTTTTCCTAGTCCACAAAGCGTTAACCATTCCTTCTGAATAACCAGACCAACGCTATCTGGTGTTCCATTTGTCCAGTACACATCCTGTTCTAAATACAAAACTGATGGTTTTTCTCTGTTTCCGTCTGGAATTGCCTCAGCTGCCTCCTTAATGCTCCTAAAGCAGTATGGTCCTTCATTTTTTTCTTCAAGTGAACGACTAACATAATAATGACGTTCATCCAAATTAATGACCATTCCATTTTTTGTCTGCAAACTTCTCATTGAATCCATTTTTGTCTCCTCCTGTTTAATTCTTATACTGCCGAATATACGCTGTCGGCGTCTGTCCGGTATATTTTTTAAATGCCTGTCCAAAATATCTAGCATTTGAACAACCCACTTGCTCAGCAACCTGATAAATTCTTTCTTCGTCTCCCAATAAAAGTAACAGTTGTTTTGCCTCTTCCATGCGAATTCTATTCAAATATGTAGAAAATTTTTCTCCTGTTTCCCTGTAAAATTCGCGACTAACATAATCCGTATTCATATACAAATAGTTTTCCGCAATCCATTTCAAAGAAAGATTTCCGTCACTCATATGTTCTCTGGCATAGCTTTTAGTTTTTAAGATAAAATTTCGATAAACCGTCCGGCTTGCCTGCTTTAAATATAAATTAGAAATACAATCCGTCAAAAACACACCTATTTCCTCTTCATCCTGCATACGTGCAAGTTTTTCCCAGAATGCTGGAAATCCATCTGGCGATTCTTGTTCATATTTTTCCTGCATATACGTCAACATACGAAATGCAAACGCTTTTACCAAATCAGTATTTTCAAGTTTCCTAATATTCTCTCGCAGTTCTTCCAACCCTTCTTGTGGATGCTCAATACAGCGAGTCAACAATTCCTTAGGCTCCGCAAATACACCGGCATAATGCTTAAGTTGAATACAAGTTCCGTCCAATTCCACCAGATAAAGACTACTGTAACGTCTAATCTTCGGCACAAGTTCTCTCGCTGCTTCCTGAAAATTTGGAAACAGATGTGTCTCGCAAAGCGTTGTAACACTTTGTCCATCACAGACAATTTCTTCAATTGCCGAAATATCACTTTTCGTCAGTCGTTCCTTGCCACTATTTAGAAAAATCAATGTGTTTTTCACGTACAGCATCAATTGTCCTGCCTTTTGTATAACATTCTGTGGCAATTTCCTAACGAAATGACGAATCCACACCTCTTCCAGATAATAAACATACAAAATCTGTACATCCTCTCCTAACTGTCCAGATATCGTAATCCAGTTTTCACTTTGGTCTTTTTTCATACCACGATCTTCCCGTCCAATCATCTCCAACAGTCCCTCTTTCATAGCAAGCACGCACATTTTGCTACCTAAAATACGATTTTTATCTAATGCTGCTTCTAACTGCCTCTGATGTTTCTGTTCCTGAATTGCCTCTCTTAGCACTTCTTCCATTTTTTCACAACTACATGGCTTAATCAGATAATGGCGGACACCATACTGCATTGCTGTTCTCGCATATTCAAATTCCTGATAACCAGACAAAATAATAAAAACTGTCTGTGGACTAATCTCTTTTGTCTTCTCAATCAACTCTAAACCAGACAATCCTGGCATACGAATATCTGTCATAACTAAATCTGGATTTTCATCCAAAATAGCATGCCAAGCTTCCATACCATCCTTGCATGAACCCACTAATTTAAGTCCTATCTCTTTCCAATTAATTGATGTACAAATTGACTGCAATACAAACGCTTCATCATCAGCTACTACTATTTTCAGCATTGTTTTTCCTCCTTCAGGCAAAAGAACAGTTATCAACTGTCTGTAGTTTACCCCAAATTAAAATTCCATTCTGGCTTGTTCAATGCGCCTTTTTCTTATTTCTGTCGAAATGGAAGTTTAAGAAGAACTCTCACCAAGTCTGGACTACTCTCAACTGAAATCCCATACTCTGATCCAAACAAAAGTTTTGTTCTCTTATCAATGTTAATCAATCCTATTCCATGACCCTGAGGTTTCTTTTCTCCTTGATAAAGCATCTTCATCAGATCCTCTGGTGCTTCACTTCCATCATTTTCAACTGAAATAATCAATATTCCATTTTCTATTTTTGCACTCAATATTACTGTGCAAAAATCAAGCGCCTGTTCCACCCCATATTTAACTGAATTTTCTAACAGCGGTTGAATACAAAGATATGGAACCTGTGCATTTAACAATGTCGGATCTAACCTTTCCTGATAAATCAATTTCTCGCAAAATCGCATTTTCTGAATTTTCATATAATACTGGCACAATTCCAATTCCTGCTTCAAAGAATTAACATCTTTATGACAGCTCAATGAAGACTGCAGGAGCTTTGCCAATGACTCTGTAATTGTGCAAATTTCCTTTTCTCCATTTATCTTTGCCTTCCAGTATACTAAGTCTAATGTATTATACAGAAAATGTGGATTCATCTGCTGTTCAAGAGACCTGATCTGTGCTTCTCTTAACAGTTGCTGTTTTTTTTCATTTTCTTCTGTCAATCTTCTCAGATCCAATAGCATTTGATCAAAGCAACAATTCAAGAATCCAATTTCATCGCCTCTATCTTGATAATTACAATCAGTTGCCATCGGTTCCAAATTACCACTGCTTACTCGCTTCATCTTCATCTGAAGTATCGAAAAATGCTTACACATTCCAGCCGAAAACCATCCCGCTGCAACAAGCATGGCCACAGTTATCACAAGCAAACAAAAAAATACAGTCAGAATACAGTTTTGGATTGAACTAAAAATCGAATTATATGGAATAAACAAATAATATCTCCATCGTGGCTTCTCAACCATGTGTACAACAGAAAACAAATTTTTCTTCCCATCTCGAATAATTTTGTATCCATCCTCAGGAAGCTGCTGAATCATTGTTATTGTATTCTCTTGTATTTGCGTTGGATCAGGATACAATATTGTAGATGTTTTCTGATCCAAAATAATCAACGGAATCTCGCTTGTCAAGTAACTATAATTTTCCATCAACTGATTTGCGATACGCTTCATATCAACTCGAAAAATCTGGTATCCCAATGTTTTCAGACTCAAATTGTGAATTTCACGATACGACCTAACCATAAGAATTGTTGACGGATCTTCTTGGCTAACCGCCCAGAACGCTTTCCCGTTTTCCTCATTTGCCTGCTGCTTTAACTGTTCCAAATATGCTTCTGACTCTTGTACGGAAGAACTTCCTCTGCACACTGAAAATTCCGGTGTTATCAAAGTAACTGATCTTATATATTTATTCCCAACTGCATAATTATATACGCTACTTTCGATCTGGTTACGCAGCTTACGTTTCTGCCAGCCATCCGCTGCACTCTGATAAGCAGACAAATTTGACTGCAATGACGCATCTGCTACCATGTAATAAGAATCTGCTTCAATACCATCAAGATACAGCTTCATCTCGTTAGAAATTAGAAACAATGAATCAGTTGTTTCTTGATATAACATTTCTGCATAGCGTTTATTCATCCACAAAAAAATCCCAGCTATCACAACCGTCATCGTAAATATAACAGTGGCATACATTAACAGCATTTTTTTCCGAATTCCCATCCTGCTAACACGCACTTCTGGCAAAATTCCTTTCATTCCACTACTCCTTTATTTTCTTGTTTATCTTATTATATAGTCCCTTTTTTTAAATCGCAAGCGCTGCAAGATTTATGTCGGTTTTTGAATACATCAAGTCGGTTTACCGCATTTACATACTATCTTTTTCTTTCTATAATGGAACCATCAAAGAAAAAGGAGGTCATCTTTTATGACTGTACGTGCAAAATCACTCGTAACTCTTTCACTCACTGCCAGCTTGGTAAGTTGCGCCACACTCCCTGTATTTGCTTCTGATAACAAAACAGACGATGAAAAAATAACAATCCGCGTCGCTTGGTGGGGCAACCAAACACGAAATGACCTGACTGTAAAGGCACTCGATCTTTACACCGAGCAGCATCCAAATGTTACATTTGAAACTGAACCATCTAGTTGGGACGGATATTTCGATAAGCTGTCAACGCAAGCTGCAACAGGATCTCTACCAGATATTTACCAGCAGGATTATGGTCAAATCCGTTCTTATTATGATCAAAATTTGATGCTGAATCTTCAACCATTTGTAGAATCCAATGTATTGGATGTTAGCCGGGTATCTGAAGCAGTTCTTGCCAGTGGTTCATTTGACGATGATCTTTACGCAATGTGCATTGGTCTAAACTCTCCAGCGCTCTTTTATGATAAAGAAACTGTGGAAGCTGCAGGTGTTACTATTCCTGAGCAAATGACATGGGATGAATTTTTCGATATATCCCAAACCATTTATGACAAAACTGGTGTTCAAACCTATATTGATTCAATGGTTCTTGGCATGTTATTCCGTGGAATCGGTACCTCAGAATTTTCCGAAGATGGAACTACGTTCGGTGTAGACGATGACAGTGTATTTCTTACATATTTCCAGATGATTGCAGACGCAAGCAAATCTAACTGGCACGTATCTCCGGAAATTTTAACTGAAAAAAATCCTACAGTCACAGAAACTATGCCAATCATTGATCAGACCTGTTGGAATTCATTCTCCAACTCAAATCAATATGGAACTATCAGTTCCACCTCTGGCCGAGAGCTTGGCATTACCATGTGGCCTGTTATGAAAGATGACACACAGCAGGTTCAATATTTAAAATCTAGCCAATTCTTATGTGGCTCTTCGACAACAGAACATCCAGAAATTGTTGCCGATGTTATCAATTTCATCACGACTTCTATTGAAGCCAACGAAATATTAAATGGAGAGCGCGGTGTGCCGGTTGACTCCGATGTTCTTGCTTCCTTCGACGAGCGGCTGTCTGATAATGATAAAGTTGTCTACAAATTTATTGACGATGTCAATGCAGTCGCAACTCCTATGGATCCACCATCTCCATCTGGCTCCAGTGAAATTGGTACTTTAGTAGACGATCTAACTGAACAGGTTCGTTACGGAGAAATTACACCTGAAGATGCCGCCAGTCAGGTGTTTGAAGAAGGATCAGAAATTCTTGCTGAAAAAGCAAACGCAGACAATTAACATTTGTAATTAGTAATAAAGCGTGCCGTTAATTCGCGCACGCTTTGTTTAAAAAAAGGATGTGTTTAGATGAAAAAAAAGAAAGTATCTATTTCCAATTTTTTATGCAAGCAGTCGGTTGCCGGTTATATCTTTATTCTCCCATTTATCATTGGTTTTCTTGTTTTTACCATAATTCCAATGATTTCTTCTCTATATCTTTCCTTCACCGACTATAGTATTCTTGGCTCGCCTAAATGGGTTGGTCTGAAAAATTATGCCAAAATGTTCACAAAGGATTCTAAATATTTGAAATCTTTGAAAGTAACATTCTTCTATGCCTTTGCATCTGTACCTTTGAAACTGCTTATGGCTCTTGTCGTTGCCATGATTATGACAAAAAAGACCAAATTAACTGGTATTTACCGCGCAGTCTATTATCTGCCTTCAATCATTGGAGGTAGTGTCGCTGTTGCTGTCATGTGGAAACAGCTTTTTTCCAGCAGCGGAGTTATCAATTCAGTTCTTCAAGCACTTGGGCTAGATGTTACAATTTCGTGGATTGGCAATCCTAAAACTGCAATTTGGGTTCTAATTCTACTCTCTGTTTGGCAATTTGGCTCCTCCATGTTAATTTTTCTTGCTGGTCTGAAACAGATTCCAAAATCCTATTATGAAGCAGCCAGAGTAGACGGAGCAAGTGCAGCAAAAAGCTTTTTCAAAATTACACTGCCACTTCTGACTCCTACCATCTTTTTTAACTTGGTTATGCAGATGATCAACGGCTTTATGGTATTTAACTCTGGTTACATCATTACTGGTGGCAAGCCACTTAACAGTACACTATTTTATGCCTTATACCTATATGAAAAAGCATTTACTGATTACGATATGGGATACGCCTGCGCAATGGCTTGGGTTCTTCTTATTGTTGTTTCTATTATAACTGGCCTTGTGTTCTATTCCTCCAAACACTGGGTTTATTATGAATCAGAGAGGTGATATTATGAGTTTATCAAGAAAACTTGGAATGAAGCGAAGCAAGCGCTTTCATAATATTCTTTATCATGTACTTGTATGTTTGTTTGGCTTCCTGATGATCTATCCGCTTCTTTGGATGGTTATGAGCTCTTTCAAAGAAAGTAGTTCTATTTTTCGAGAATCATACCGATTAATTCCAGATACAATTCACTTTGAAAATTATATCAATGGTTGGAAAGGATTCGGTGGCTATACGTTTGGTGTCTTTTTTTCTAATTCCTTTCTTATTGCTATCATCGCAACTATAGGTGCCGTCTTTTCTTCTGCTATTATTGCATTTGGCTTTGCTAGATTGCATTTTCGTGGACAAGGATTCTGGTTTTCATGCGTTATGCTTACCATGATGCTGCCTTTTCAAGTAATTATGATTCCACAATTTTTAATTTTCAAACAACTCGGCTGGGTCAACACAATCCTACCACTAACCGTTCCTTATTTCTTTGGACAAGCATTTTTCATTTTCCAAAATATGCAGTTTATCCGTGGTATTCCAGCTGAACTTGATGAAGCAGCCCGAATTGATGGCTGCACTTATTATGGAATATTTTTAAGGATTATTCTTCCTCTGATCAAACCATCTATCGTCACAACCGCCATTTTCTCCTTTATGTGGCGTTGGGATGACTTCTTCGGAGCTCTGCTTTATCTGAATTCTCCAGCAAAATATACTCTATCCATCGCACTAAAAATGTTTTCTGATCCTTCTTCTCAGTCTGACTGGGGAAGTATGTTCGCTATGTCCACCCTATCCATCATTCCAATCTTTCTTATCTTCCTATTTTTCCAGAAATACCTTGTTGAAGGTATTAGTACAGAAGGATTAAAAGGATAACAGCCGCCCAGAACGATATGAAATCATATTTGTTCTGGACGGCTATTGCCGATTAATCTAATATTTATACTTTTCTAAAAACCATTATAGATCGATTTTTACTCTCCGCGCATAGCAGCTTCAATATCCTCTATTGTACGCGGAATGCCAGCGGACAAATTTTCACATCCGTCCTCTGTAACAAGACAGTTATCCTCTAGACGGAAGCCGATTCCCCATTCTTCATGGTAAATACCGACATCTACACAGAATACCATACCAGGTGCTATGATTTCTGGTCGCTTTACTCTGTCATGTACATCATAGCCTATGTGATGTGCTCCGCCATGCCACATGTATGTTCCAACTTCATCAACAGAACTCATCACTCCAGCTTCTACCAGACGCTCTGCATTGTATTTACGAATCGTTGCATCAACATCTGACATGCGCATGCCTGGACGGATGATTGAAAACATATAATTGGAGGTGGCAAGTGCACACTCATACAATGTGCGCTGACGTTCTGAAAAATGACCGTTGCATGGCCAGCCACGAGAAACATCTGTGATTAGTCCGTCATACTGAGCACCGACATCGTTTAAAATCATATCGCCATCCTTTGCCTGACCGGTATATCCATAGTAGTGGATACAGAAATTGTTATTTCCGGCAGATATAATTGATGGAAAACCAGGGCCATCAGGACTAAACTGACCAAGTGCATAATCAAAATCTGCTTTATACTGATATTCATATTTTCCCGGACGAGAATTACGCATCATTGCAAGGATTCCTGCCTTTGTGATCTCCTCTGCCTTTTTAAGCGCAGCGATTTCACATGGCTGTTTGATCAGGCGCAGCTCACTTATGAGCACATCGGCATTTCCAATCTGAAGATATGGAAAATCACGCTGAACATGCTTTAATAGACGGTGTGCAGGACGATCTGGACAATCTGTTGTAAAACGGTACAGATCAAGATACAATTTCTCGTAACGTCCGCTGACAGCCAGTGCCTTAAAATCACGTTCAAATGCATCCACAAAACGTATATCACTAATCCCTGAAATTTCTTGTGCCTCCTGCGGCTTAACTCTCGCACCAGTCCAACGCTCTGCATATGCATCAGAAGGAAGAATATACACTTGTTCATGCACACTGCCGTCTGTTTCTTTTGCAACAAGAAGAACAGCCTGACGACTTGTTTTTAGCCCTGTCAGATAAACAAAATTTCGGTCTGCAAAGAACATGTAATCTTCATCGCCAGTTTTCCATGTGTTTTCTCCTGAAAAAACAGCGACAAGACTTCCTGCCGTAAGCTTTTCATAAAGTCTGGTTCGATTTCCTACATAATATTCTGCAAGCATCTAAGTTTCCTCCTCATATAAATATTCAAAACCATATTTTTATTTACTGCACTTTCACTTAATTCTTATTGTCAAATCGAAGGCTTATCTCCCACTCAATTTTTTCTTCGCGAAGCTGATATTTCTCTGCCAGTCTCGGACCACAGGAATTAGAGCCAATTCCGCTTTGCTTATAGTCAAGCGCCACATAAATGCCATCAGATGGAACAAGCTCAAAGTTATGTGCCTTTTCGTCAAGCTCCTTTTCACTGTAGCGTGATGCCTGGAAGCTGAACGGCTTTTTGCCCTTTGCATACAAATTTCCAACAGATGCATACTGACAGTTGTAATGGCTTCCATTTTCCTGTGGGAAAACGTAATCCTCAAACATATCATCAACTGTTGTATCAAAACGATCTACCCAAGATGCACGATGCTTATCGGAATAACTTTCATATGGACCATATCCGTAGTATGTTACATCGGTCTTATCGTTTGGAAGCTTTAATCCAAGACCAAATCGCGGAAGATACGGGAATACCTTGTCAAAGTTTCCATCTAAGGAAAGGTAAATGGTTCCCTCAAGATCAACTTTCCATACTGCCTCAAGGCGAAGGAATGGCTGCTTAGCTGGAGATGCAATAGAGAATCTGCTATGAATCTCGATTACGCCATCTGTTTCCTGAATAGATGTCTCATATACCTTTACTGTGCTTCTGTCGTATCCTGCCATTCTCCACTCCTTTGATACTGCCGAGTCATTATTTGTCGGCGCACGGAATGTCAGAAAACGCATTGGCTCAGAAATCTGGTTCTCATTATCTTTAACGATCTTTGCAAATGTTCCAAGATGGCGATCAAATACAATACACTCGCCGTCTCTTGTCAGCTCATAGATATCCGCCGTCTCATTTACACTCCATGAAGCAAATGCCGGCAACGCAGTCTTAGATACAGGTGTGAGCACTTCATCCTGCTCCTCAAACAAAGCAATCTGATCAAAGCCAAGTACCTCTCCTGCAAGAGCAGTTCCCTGCTTTGCTGTGTAGGTCAGCTTAAGATAAGTATTTTTATTTGTCTTTGGTGTCTCTGGAATCAGAACAAAGCCTTTTTCATGTGGTTCAATTGAAGGTATTGCAACACTTCCCTGTGAAAGCAGTCTTCCTTCTTCCTTAATCTCATATGTTACTATTACAGCATCATCAAGATTTGTGAAGTCAAGACGATTCCACAATGATACCTTTAGTGGACTGATTTCCTGAAGTGTGGCTCTTACTGGGCGAATTGCATTTTTCCACTCATACAGTCCAGTATGCGGGCGGCGGTCTGAATAAACAAGTCCGTCCATACAGAAATTTCCATCATGTGGGAATTCACCGTAATCACCACCATAGAAATATTTGTCCTTTCCATCTGGTGTCTTTCCTTCATATGTTGCATGATCACACCATTCCCAGACAAATGCGCCGATAATTCGCTTTTCTGGTAAGATGACTTCCAGATAGTCCTCAATGTCACCAGGGCCATTGCCCATTGCGTGAACAAACTCACACAAGATAAATGGCTTTACGCTAGTAGGGTCTGCAAGATACTTTTTAATTGTCTCTACAGTCGGGTACATGCGGCTTACCATATCAAGACAAGACTGATCATTCTCGATTCCTGGAGGTGCCCAAGTTGCTCCTTCATAGTGAACTGGACGTGTTGGGTCATATTCCTTCGTCCACTTTCCAGCATCAATCAGATTCTTTCCATAACCGCTTTCATTTCCAAGAGACCAGATAATAACACAGCTCGCGTTCTTGTCACGAATTACGTTTAACATCATACGATCTACAATCGCATCGTGGAAAGCCGGATCCTGAACAATCTTTCCAAACTTTCTATAAATCGGCTCTTCACCAACAAGATCCATCGTTCCATGTGTCTCAAAATCAGCCTCTGCAATCACATAAAAGCCATACTCATTACAAAGCTCAGTAAACCACGGTGCATTCGGATAATGACTTGTGCGTATTGCATTGATATTGTTCTTTTTCATCATCGTAAGATCGCGCACTACATGCTCTCTTGATACCGTGTATCCATCTGTTGGGCTGCTGTCATGACGGTTTACACCAAGAAGCTTTACCGGGCGATGATTTAAAAGCATGACGCCATCCTTTATTTCAACCTCGCGAATACCGACTTTTTGCTCAATGACCTCATCATCAGTAGACAAAACTAGTTTGTATAAAGTTGGATGCTCAGCATTCCACAAAATTGGATCATTCACTTTAAACACAGTTTCTAGATCATTATTTTCTGTCACAAGCGTTTCATTTGCCAACTTGCTGCCATCTGGTGCAAATAAGCTTACTGTTACATTTGGCAAACCTTTGTATGAATCAAGTCTTACAAAAACCTCTGCCTTTGTGTTGTCCTCTGACAAAGTGGTACGCACAGTGTAGTCCACTACTGCGCTCTTTGGACGAGCAATCAATGTAACATCACGGAAAATTCCGTTGTAGCGATACTTATCCTGTGCTTCAAGATACGTTCCATCAGTCCACTTTAACACAAGTACTGCCAGACGGTTCTTTCCTGCTTTGGCAAAGCGAGTAATGTCAAACTCGCTAGGACTGTGTGACACCTGGCTGTAGCCAACAAACTGACCATTCACCCATACGTAAAATCCTGCCTCTACTCCCTCAAAGTACAAATACAAGTCTTTTTCTAATTCCTCATTAGATACATCAAAATCCTTATAATAAGCACCACATGGATTCTCATCCGGCACATACGGCGGATCATATGGTATGACAAATGCACCACCCGAATAATGCTTATAGTCATAGCCCTTTGACTGCCAGCAGGATGGTACCTCCATCATCACATACTCTGGATTTTCATAATCTTTAAGAACAAACTTTTCATCCACGCTCTGCGGATTTGGATAATAAAAGAAACGCCAGTCATTGCCGCTTAGCAGACGGTATGAATCTGTTCCATCTGTCTTTTTCGGAAGGTAGTAGCAGCGTGGCTTCTCTGTTCCCACGTGCAGCGTATTTAGATCCTCATAATAATGAATCAGCTCCATTGTTTCCTCTTTTCTGCGCTCTGCGCGTTTTTATCTTTATAATACAAAAATGCCGACACACAACATATATGAAGCGTGCCGGCATTCCTCTTACTCTTTTAAGGAGCCAAGCATGACACCCTTTACAAAATATTTCTGGAAGAATGGATAAGTGAACAATACTGGCAGTGTTGTAAATATGATCATAGCATATTTTAACTGTGCATTGCTCATCTGTTTTCTCGCCAGCTCCTGTGCAGCTGACGGACTTAATACCTCAGTAATCTGCTTTGTATTCTCAATTAATACGCGGCGCAAATACAGCTGAAGCGGCTGCCACTTAGTATGTGGCAAGTAAACCATAGCGTTGAACCAGCTGTTCCATACACCAACAATTGTATATACAGCGATTACGGCTAATATTGGCTTTGATAATGGCAGGTATACCTTAAGCAAAATCTGATATACATTAGCACCATCGATCTTTGCAGCTTCACGAAGACTCTCTGGAATGCTGCTAAAAAATGCCTTTACCAGAATGATGTTCCATATGGAAAAGCAAACCGGAAGAATCTGTGAAAGCGGATTGTCATACAAGCCTAACTTATTTATTAATAAGAAGGTTGGAATCATACCGCCGCCGAAGTACATAGGAATCAGCAAAAACATGTTAACAAATTTTCTTCCCATCAGACGCTTATAAGTCAACGGATATGCAACTAGTACACACGTTGCTAGCATCAAGATCGTAGTCGGAATTACATATATAATTGTATTTAAATATGCTCTCCACATCTCTGGATCCTGTACCAAAACCTTATATGCATCTACACAAAAGCCCTTAGGAATTACATAAACATTCATCTGTGCGGCATTTTCTGGTGAACTAAGCGACATGATCAAAACATAATACATCGGATATACAGCCAGAAAACAAAGGAATGCAACTGCCACATAGACAAGCACGGTATATATCGTTTTGCCTTCTTTAATCTTATTCGGATTTCTCTTTGACATCTCTGACCTCCTTACCACAGACCGAAGCCTGTCAGCTTATTACTGATCTTGTTACATATATAGGTCAGTGCAAATCCAATCACAGACATAAAAAGACCAGCAGCTGTCGTAAAGCTATATTCACCATTTAAAATACCCATACGGTATGTATACGTACCGATAACATCTGCTACATCGTAAGTTGCCGGTGTATACAAAAGCAAAATCAGATCACTATTTGTAGAAAGAATGCTTCCTACCTGCATAATCAGGTTAATCGCAATGATTGGCTTAATTCCAGACAATGTAACATGCCAACACTGCTGCCAGCGGTTTGCACCATCAATCTTTGCAGCCTCATAAAGACCCTGATCAATGGATGAAATCGTAGACATGTACAAAATACTATTAAAGCCGAACAGCTTCCACACATTTGTGAAAGTATAAATTGTAGGGAATGCTGATGGCTCCTGTCTCCAGTTAATATTTGGCAATCCAACAATTGTAAGCAGTTTTGTAATAAGTCCATTCACGTCAATAAAGGAAATTACCATACCTGCAACAACTACTGTTGAAATAAAATACGGCATGTAGCTAGCCGTCTGACAGAATTTTTTGAATCTCAAATGCTTGATCTGATCCAAAAGAATTGCAAAAATAATAGGCATTGTAAAACCAAAAATCAAGTTCAAACCACTTAACACGAGCGTATTTTTAATCAATCGACCAAAATACTCACCTTGAACAAAACGCTTAAAGTTATCCAATCCTACCCACATGGCACCATCGCCAAAAAATGGATCACCTGGCCAATAATCCTGAAATGCAATCACGATACCGAACATTGGCGCATAGCAGAACACTGCGATCAGAATAAATACTGGAAGCATCAGCAGATACAGCTGGCGGTTTTCTCTTTTTTCAACCGCCGTATATTTTCGTTTCATTTTTGTTTTCATACGCACACCAGCCTTTTACAAAAGGCCGCTGACAAACGCTTTTGTTCGCAGCGGCCCTGTTTTTATCAAATTGTCAATCAATCCACAATCGTTTTTCAGCTTTCTGAGTTGATCTTACTTGTTTTTCAAACAGAATATCGATCATCTCTTTGTTCTGTCATAACGACCCTGATAAATTTCAATAAGCTCATCCAGACCAAGACGTTTTAAATCGTCCATGTAGGAATCCCAATCATCCAGACTCTTCTGCCCAAGGATCAACTTTGTCAAAAGCTCCTGTGAATATGTATCCAAATCGGTAAGAATCTCGCTGGTACGCTTTGTTTCTTCCTGATTAGCAACTGCTAACATTGTCAGTGGAGAATAGTTTACTGTATTTTCCATGTTCTGAGTGAATACCCAGTCTGCAAAGTCAGCCTTTGCCTGATAGCCCTCTGGGATTCCCGCATCCTTTCCAAGCTGGATTCCTGCTACAAGCTCAGTAGACATATCCTTGTTCAAATCCATACGCGGAAGCACTTCGGAATTCCACAGTGCACCAACCATCAAGCTCATAATAGAATTGTCAATGTCATCGCCAGACAGCTGCTGATAATCGCCATCTTCTGTACGTGTAAAGTTCACGCCCTCTACACCATGCTCTGTTAACTCTACATACTCTGGTGAACACATATAGTCAAGAAGCCTTGCTACAGCTGCTGTATCTTCACACTCATTTGTTACTGCATAAATTCTGGACATCAGGTTTTCACCACTCTGCAAACGAACAAGCGGCTCAGTATCGTCGGTAGCCTTTATCACGATCGGCTCTAAGTATGGAGGCTGTGCACCTTCCTGAACCTGAATAGTTGGCTCTGCCCATGTCTGTGCAACCCAGTTTGCCTCACCAGACATCTGGTTAGTAGCACGTCTTGTATTTGTCTGATTGGTGATATCCACCATCAATCCTGCTTCATACAGACTATTCATATAAGAAATATAATCCTTTATATGATCCTGATACCACGGACTGGTCAGCGTATCTGTTTTTGGATCAATAAATACCATTTCAGGTCCAAGTCCAAACCACTGTGCAATATCGGTTCCAAATCCTGCAATCTTCATTGTGATAACTTCATCTACTACACCATTTCCATTACAATCCTTATCCTGGAAAGTCTTAAGTGCTGATGTAAATTCATCAAGTGTGGTCGGTGTCTCAAGATCGCATGCATCAAGCCAATCCTTACGGATATTGAATGCTAATGCCGCACCAGTTGTTACCTCACCTTTGTAATTACTTGTCTGAATATCAGCCAGCCAATATACGTTTCCATCCTCCATGCTCAAACGCTCGGAAACAAACTTTCCTTCTCCCTCAGTGAAGAACTCTTTTGCCGTTCCTTCCTCTGACTGATCCCAGATTTCATTAATCGGTACAAAGATTCCTCTGTCGATAAGTCTCTGCTTTGTCTTATCATCAAGTGGCTCAATATACATTATGTCACAGCCTAAATTTCCGCTCGCTACTGTTGTCTGACATACTGTAGTATACTGATCATCCTCGATTAAGTTAAATTCAAGCTTGATGTTTCTCTTTGCAAGCTCTTCTGTGAAGGTATTGTAGAGCTGGCTGTTTCCGCTCTCAATCCAGTCCTTTAAGGAAACGGTTCCGCCATTCACGGTTGTGACGGTATTGTTGATTCCCATAACACGAATTACAGACATTTCATCTGTATTCTCACCTGCCCATGTTGATGCTGGAATCATAGATGCGGTCATTGCTGCACACATAGCAGCTGCCATAAGTTTTCTGGTATACTTTCTCATCTGGCTCCTCCTTTTGCCTTTCTCTTTTGAAAATTGATAGCTCAAGCTTATCATACAAAATTCCCAAATAATAGTACAAACTTGCCAGAAGCTTTGATAAACTTTTCATTTATTGTCATATATTTTCAAAACAGCATTGTAATACTTAACTATAAAGATCCATATTTCCACGAAATTCTTTTGGTGTTAGCCAATAATATTTTCGAAATACGCGGTCAAAATAGCTGACACTCTCAAAACCACACTGCATAGCAATCTCCGTAATCGACGTCTCAGATGACTGGAGCATAGCCTTGGCAACCTCTAGTCTATACAAAATCAAGTAGTTAAATGGCGTAACATCAAGATTTTTCTTAAAACAGCGTGCCGCCTCACTCTGACTAATATTAGCAGCACCTGCGATATCGCCAAGTGTAATTGGTTCAGAGTAATGTCTCCTAATAAAAGCAAGCATCTGCTGCAAACGAATCTGCGATGGACTTCGAACCTGAGACGGATCAGTTACTGGAATTTCCTGACGAAAATTTGCTAGTTTTTCCCAGATACGGCACACAGAAAAAATAATAGAAGACATTTTCTTTTCAATATTTTTCTCACAGTAACAGCGCAATTTTTCCATCTCGCTTAGTATGTCCTTCTGCCAGTCCTTTTCGCTAGTCAGAAGAATGTACTGGTACTGCTCCTGATGCGCGATGGGTTTAATGCATTCCTTGTAAAAATAATTGTCTGTTCCAAAAACAAACTCAGCCGGAAGCAAGATAGTTTTTATTAGTCCTGCCCCGACATTTCGCAAAATGCTGTGGCTTTCCTTTGAGTTAATAAAGATTCCTTCATGCTCCTTAAGCAAAATTGATGACGTATTCACACAACAGGTAATTTCACCCTTTTCCACATATAAAAATTCAACTTGAGAATGCCAATGCCATGGAAGTACCATTCTGTCTTTCCCCTCAAGAACACACTCACGACTATGAATTGGAAAATCTGCAATTTCATATGTAACCTGCTCTAGCATATTGCTTGCTGACTCTTTTTGTGACCATTTTCCTCCCATTTTACTCACCCCTCGTTCTTTCGTCACAAATACGACCATTTGTGGGCAGTATATCACACTTAATTAGGATTTGACAAGTGGAAGGGTGCTGCAGCTAGCTCTGACTAGTAAACTTCTCGTTTTTCTTTTACTGAAATTTCCCACATCAGATTTCAAAAAGTTTAGGGGGCTAGTGTACTAACCAGCCCCCTAAAGATGGAAAAAATGTTTAAATACGCTTGAATTTTAACGCCAGCCAGATGAGAAGCATGCCGCCTGCTCCTGCTAATCCCAATCCAAATAGCATACTGTAATCCTCAATTCCGAGAACAACATCTTTTATTTGGCTTTCTTCCTGACTGGAGCTTGGCGTCTGACTCTGGGTTTGAGTCTGAGCCTGTGATTCCTGTGAGGTTGATGGCGATGTTTGTTCTTCGCTGGATTCTTCAGATGAGCTGCTTTCTTCTTCGCTCGTCTCCTGTTCTTTTAAGAAGGAATCATATATCTCCTGTGCAATTGCTTCGTCTGCCAGCGCGACAGCATACTCCTGTTTTGCTTTCGTCACTGCTGCACATAACTGACTGTACCATTCCTGTGCCGTTTCCGCTGTATCATCTGCTGCCTTTTGATTTTTCTTTGCCTGCATATATGCCCGAATCAACTCATTTAGTCTGACGAAACGTTCATCTGCTTCTTCCAGAGACAGATCAAATTCCTGTCCATTCTCCCAATCGCAGGATGCAAGTGCCTGCAGATTTACTTTCCATTGTGCAGCCAGTGCCTGTTTTTCATTCCACATTTGCAAAGCGGTGTCTGCTTCACTTTGTGCCTTTTTGCAGGCATCTTCTGCTACTGCAGCATCTTCCTTCGCCTGTTCGAATTCTCGCTTTGCCTGCTCATTTGCTTCAAAGAGCTGCAGAACAGACTCTTTGGTCTTTGCAGCTGAATCTGCCGCATCCTTCGCTGTTTGAAGCGCCTGCTGTTTTTGCTGAAGTGTTGTATCTTTTGCTGAAGCCTCTTTTTCTGCGCTAGTCTCAACATCAGTTGCCTGTGTCAACTTTGCATTTGCATTGTCCAATGCCGTCTGTTTTTCATCAAGCTGCTGTTTTGCTTCTAATGTCTGTTGACCATTGAGCTTATTTTTTTTGACTGCCTCATCATAGTCTTCGTCTGCGGCTTTTTTCCTGTCAGAACAATTTTGCAGCAATTCTTGTGCTGAGGTAAGCTGTTTCTGTACAGCTGCCAGCTCATCATTTGCTGCCTCCAATGCTTTCTTTGCTTCCTCTGCATTCGTGTTCGCCTGATCGACATCTGCCTGTGTCAGCTCACCATTTTGAGCAATTGCTTCATCATATTTTTTCTGGGCTTTGGAACGCTCCGTTTCGGCAGCTATTTTTTTCGCTTGTGCATCTTTAAGTGCTGCATCGGCATCTTCTTTTTTTGACTGCGCTGCCGATTCCTCATCGTTTGCTGCCTGCAATTCGCTTTCAAACTGCTTCTTGTTCTCAGAAAATCCCTGCTCAACTGCTTCTTTTGCTGCTGCTTTCTTTTGTTCTGCTGCCGCTTTTGCCGCGTCTGCATCCTGCACTGCTCTTTTAGCTTCCTGCATCTCCTGCGCTGCCGCAGTCTTTGCCTCTTTTGCCTGAATATAGGCGCGAATCAATTTGTTTAAATTTAAAAAACGTTCGTCAGATTGTTCCAGTGCCGCATCAAATTCATATCCATTTTCCCAGTCACACGATTGGGCTGCCTGAAGCTTTTCGTTTAATGCCGCAGCCGCCGCCTGTTTTTCCTTCCATGCCTGCACCAACGCATCATACTCCGTCTGCGCTTTACTGCAGGCATCATCTGCCACGGTAACATTTTTCTTGGCCTGCTCTAACGCAGACTTTGCCTGTTCATTTTCCTCAAGTTTCTGTTTGACAGACTGGTAGGTCTTAGCTGCCTCATCCGCTGCAGCCTGTGCATCCAAAAGATCCTTCTGCTTATTACTAAGCTCTGCTTCCTTGTTTTTCTTTTCACTTTCTGCCGACTTTACCGCGTCCTCTGCCTGTTTCAAAATTTTCAGTTGGCTCTCGATTGCATTCAGTTCATCCTGCTTTGTATATAAGGCATTCTCTCTGTCTTTTAATTGAGTCTGACATTCGTTTACTTGCCTTTCCTGATCAGATTTCTGTGTCGTAAGCCCATCATACTTTGTTTGAGCCTCTTCGAAAGCAGCCTGCGCTTGTTCGGCCGCGGTCTCGGCTGACTGAAGCCTTTCATCTGCGTCGGCTTGCATTTTCTTCAGAGACGCTAAATTATTGTTCACAGTTTCCAAATCATCTTCCCACGAATTTTTTTCTTTCGTAAGCTTATTATACTCTTTCATGTAAGCATCAAGCTGGTTCTGGCTAGCATCACGACTTGCCTGAGTATCAGCGAGTTGTGCCTCTAGATATTCACGTTCTGGTTGGGAGACCCATTCTTCCTGCAACATGCCTTTTATTGTCATAATTTTTTTCTCTAAGGAATACAATGAATTCTGTTCAGTTATGATTTTTTCCTCACACGCTTTCAAGCTCTGACTCAACGTGTTGATCTCTGTCTCACACTTAATTTTTCTGTCATCGGTATCCTTCTGCTCTTTCTCGACATTAGCTTTCTGATCCTGCGCATCTTTTAATTCATTATCCGCTGCTGTCTTTGCATCTTTACTGGTTTCCAGCGCTTTATGTGCAATGTTAAGCTGGTTTTGTACGTTTTCCAGTTCTTTCTGTGCTGCCTCTAAATTCTTCTGTGTTTGATCTTTATCTTTTTCAGCCTGCTCTACATTTTTCTGAGCAGTCGTTTTTTTACTTTCTGCATCCTGCAGTGCCTGTGCGCCCCCCAGATTATCAAACTCCCGTTTTGCAGTCTCCAATGCCTGTTTTGCTGCATCGGCTGCTGTCTGTTTGGATTCTACCTGACGCTCCTGATCTTTCACCACATTTTCTGCTTCTTTCTCTGCATTCTGCGCCTGATCTACATCTGCCTGCGTCAGCTCACCATTTTTATAAATTGCATCATCATATTTTTTCTGGGCTTTGGAACACTCCGTTTCGGCATCTGTTTTTTTCGCTTGTGCATCTTTAAGTGCTGCATCGGCAGCTTCCTTTTTTGTCTGCGCTTCCAATTCCTCATTCTTTGCCATCTGCAGTTCGCTTTCAAATTGCGTCTTGTTCTCAGAAAATCCCTGCTCCACTGCTTCTTTTGCTGCTGCTTTCTTTTGTTCTGCTGCCGCTTTTGCCGTGTCTGCATCCTGCACTGCTTTTTTAGCTTCCTGCTGATCCTGCGCTGCCGCAGTCTCCGCCTCTTTTGCCTGAATATAGGTGCGAATCAATTTGTTTAAATTTAAAAAACGTTCGTCAGATTGTTCCAGTGCCTCATCAAATTCATATCCATTTTCCCAGTCACACGATTGGGCTGCCTGAAGCTTTTCGTTTAATGCCGCAGCCGCCGCCTGTTTTTCCTTCCATGCCTGCACCAACGCATCATACTCCGTCTGCGCTTTACTGCAGGCATCATCTGCCACGGTAACATTTTTCTTGGCCTGCTCTAACGCAGACTTTGCCTGTTCATTTTCCTCAAGTTTCTGTTTGACAGACTGGTAGGTCTTAGCTGCCTCATCCGCTGCAGCCTGTGCATCCAAAAGATCCTGCTGCTTTTTGGATTGCTGTACCTTCAAATCATCCGCTGCAGACTTGGCTTCATCAAATTTCTGCTGTGCGTTTTGGGCTGCTTCCTGAGCAGATTTTACATTGCTGTCGGACTGGGATGACTTCTCTGCTTCCTGTAAATAAGTCTGCTTAGCTGCATCCCTTTCTTCTTTTGCCGCCTGCACATCTGCTTCTGCCTGTGCTCTCTTTTTCTCTGCGTCATCCAAAGCCTGTTTTGCTGCATCGGCTTCTTTCTGTGCGGATTCTACCTGACGCTCCTGCTCTGTCACCGCATTTTTTGCTTCCTCTGCATCCGTGTTCGCCTGATCGACATCTGCCTGCGTCAGCTCACCATTTTGAGCAATTGCTTCATCATATTTTTTCTGGGCCTCAGAAAGACTTGTCTGGGCCTTCGCTTTTTTCGTCTGTGCATCTTTAAGTGCTGCATCGGCAGCTTCCTTTTTTAACTGCGCTGCCGATTCCTCATCATTTGCTACCTGCAGTTCGCTTTCAAACTGCATCTTGTTCTCAGAAAATCCCTGCTCCACTGCTTCTTTTGCTGCTGCTTCCTTTTGTACTGCTTCCGTTTGTGCTGCCTCTGCATCGGCCTTGACTTTCTGTGCGTCTTTTACTTCCTGATCTGCTTTTTCCATCGCTGATTGTGCCTGACGTGTATTTTTCTTTGCCTGATCAAGATTTACCTTCGCCTCCTCCAGACTTTGCGCTGCTTGTGTTGTCTGACTGTTTACTTTTATTTCCTGCGCTTCTGTTTCAACGGTCTGCTCTGCTGGTGCATTCTGTATTATTGTGTTCACAAAAAGCATCGCCACTACTGCCGGTGCCATAAATCGTCTTCTTCTCATTTTGTTTCCTCCCATCTTTCTGTTAAATCCAAATCTGTACATTTGCCTCTGCCAAATTAAATTCTTCAAACTATTTCGTTCTATATTTTAATATACCATATCTTTTCCCTTTTAAGAACGGTCATTTTACAATAAAAATGACCCCCCGTATGCATTTACTTTAACGTTTTCGAACCGTTAAAAAATGAATCATGGCCTATTATTTTCGCGTTTTTCCTTTATTTTCCACGATTTTTATTTTTTCTCATCTATCTTTCCAAATTTGGAAAATTGTATTTTGCAGCAACAGAAAAATGGGTGATTTTTTATAATTTCTTTTCCATACAGACAAAGTGCTTTTCAAACAGCTCGCACTCCCCGACTAGAACAAATCCAAGATCGCTATAGCACTTGAGCGCTACTTTATGATTATCACGCACAAGTATATGAACACTCTTTTTGTTCTGCTCACGAAGCACGGCAAATACGTGTTCCATCATCATTTTTGCAATGCCCTGTCCCTGCAAATCTTTTCTGACACACACGCGTGCCACCTCTGCTGACGGCTGAAAATCCTTGCTCCAACAATCAAGGTTATCCACTTCTTCGTCGTGATCAATTGAAATGGCCGAAATGATTTCTCCCTTTTGATTTTTCATGACAAACAGGCTGTCATGTGCAATATCAAACTCAATATTTTCCATGGAAGGATAATATTCATTCCAGTCTGCTGCGCCGCCTATCATTGAGCGATACAGCTTTAGAAGTTCATCTTTGTCAGATTCTTCTGCCAGCGTAATATTTCTTCCTGCCGCAATAATCTTATCCACAGTTTCCTGTCTGATACATTCGCGCAGATGTTTGATATATGGATGAAACTGCGACTTATCAATTCCATAATTCTTTGTTAGCTCATACTCATGCGGCTCCCAGGTCTTAAGATCTGACTCGTTATGAGATAGTGCACCCTCCATGTTGTCGAGTGCCTTGTAGATCTTTGCCTCTAGTGTTTTTAGCTCACTCATCTCCTGATAAAGTGTCCGCATCTTATCGTTAAGTGGCTCTGGAAGTGTCGCTACCCACTGATAAAGCAGATTTTCCTCTGTTTCTTCATCGGCCTCTGTCTTTTTAAAACATGGTATATCACCTGTAAAACATTCACCCAAATCATGAATAAGACACATCTTGATTACTTTATTAATATCCACTTCTGGAAATTCATCTTCCATCCAATATGCCATCAGTGCCACTCGCCAGCAATGCTCTGCTACACTTTCCTTCCTGTCATCTGATGTGTAGCAATGACGCATCGTTCTTTTTAATTTCTCCACCGTATGAAGTGCTTCTATTAATTTTTCTGCTTCCATATTTTTCTGTCTCCCAGTTTTAATTTTTGTCACTTCCATTATCGCTCAAAATATATAAAAATGGTAGGGTTTTTATATTATTTTTTACTCGTCAAAAAAACACAAAAAGAATATAAAATTTGACATCGTTTTTTGATGAGCGATGTGGTATGGTGTACAGTAAAGGAAGCTATTTTTATCTACAAAAAATAGCAAAGATATCATTTTTAAGGAGGGAACAACATGCGTTTTTATTGTACTGATGACACAGTTGATCTGGAACAGTATCCTTACCATGTGAGAGATGTCCATATCAGCGACCCATTTATTCTGGCAGATCCAAAAAGCCGCTGCTACTACACTTATGTACAGTTTGCGGATACAGAACGTTTCCCAGATGTGGAAACTGACAAAGAACACGGTGTATTTTATGTACTTGAAAGTAAGGATTTGATTCACTGGTCAAAGCCACAGATTTGTTTTCGTCAAAATAATTTCTGGGCAGATAAGGATTATTGGGCACCAGAGGTTCATATCTGGAAAGGACGCTATTATCTGTTCAGCTCATTTCGTGCAGATGGTCATTACCGCAAATGTCAGTGCTTAGTATCAGATTCACCAAAAGGACCATTTGAACCCATTCGTCAAGAAGCTGTTACACCAGATGGATGGCAGAGTCTTGATGGAACATTATACGTTGACCGATCAGGCAAGCCATGGATGGTATTTTGTCATGAGTGGCTTCAGGTTGGTGATGGTCAAATTTGTGCCATACCAATGTCTGATGATTTGGGCGAAGCAATTGGTGATCCTGTCATTTTATTTAGAGCATCCGATGGCAAATGGAATGCTAAAGGCGCAAAAGAAGGCGGCTATGTGACAGACGGACCATTTTTGCATCGCCTTCCTGGCGGAAAACTTATTATGCTTTGGTCTAGCTTTACAGAAAAAGGCGCATATGCTGTGGGCTACGCAACAAGCCGTTTTGGTGATATTATGGGGCCATGGGATCAGGAATCAGAACCACTGTATGCACTTGACGGCGGTCATGCAATGCTGTTTTATACCTTTGGCGGTCAGCTAATGATGGCATGCCACTGCCCAAATGATCACCCAAAGAAACGTATTCTTTTATTTGAAATGGAAGAAGATGAAAATGGACTTCATGTCGTAAACGAAGTTACAGGGAACTGGTTTCACGCAGCAGGAGGCCATGCCAAAGGCTGGGTTTATGAACAGCCATGTGTAGAAATTCCTAGCTTTGCAAAAGATCCAAGAGGATAACACTATACGTCATTAAAATACCCGGAATATATTGCTGCTATACAATATATTCCGGGTGTTTATTTAGGGTTATGTCTTTTTAACTTGTAAATAGCACTTTCATTTAAGCTTATTTTTTGATTGCATTATTCATTTCAACAAGTGTTGCAACATCTTCTGCCTGAGCCAAAGCATCCTGATAGAAGTAATCAAATACCTCATCAACATGATAGCTTGCCTTCAGCTCTTCAATCATGCTGTCACGCATTGCCTCAAATTCCTCATCAGACTCACATGCTACGCACTTAAATACATTCTTACCCATGTATGCATTGATTTCGTTTACCCAAGAAGCAACCTCACCTTCTGGATCACTAAATGAAATGTAATTCATAGAATCAGTAACAGGTGTTTCCTGACGATATACATCCACCTGAGACTCTGCACCATAATGATCAATGAAATCCTTAATGGTATCATTCATCTTTGCTTCCATAGCCTTTGTTGAGAACTGATACAGATCAGTGGTGTAGCCATCTGGCTGAATTGTTCCGTTTCCAAATCCACAGAAATGATGGTATACATTAATACCAGTCTCTACGCCAAGAGCATCATCCTTTGTTACTTTCAGGTACTCATCCGTCGGTACTGGCTCACCATCTTCCATATTCCACATACCACCTTCTAAGCCATTCCATGCAATTCTGGAAAATTCATATGTAGATACAAAGTCAAGCAATGCTACACAGCGCTCTGGATTTTCAGTATTTGCGTTAACAACATACTGTCTCTCACCTCTATACATATTTCCAAAACGATCTTCTGCATCTGCAGTCAAACTTGGCATTGAAATAAATGTTTTCTCATTTCCTTCTGCCTTGTTAAACTCTGTGTTTGCGTCATTAGACATCCAACCTGGTACATTAAACATATACTTTCCAGCCTTCAGATTTTCCGAGTAAACATCAGATGTCTGTGTAAAGGAATCTGGATCTAACAAACCTCTCTGGTTTGCCTTATTATAAAAACGAACTGCACGCCAGAATACACTTTCAGGATCGGTTAACTGATTTGTTTCAAGTGGTGTAGAATCAACTGTAGAAACACCAAGTACACGACCAGTTGTTTCTATCAAATTTACGCCTTCCTGCGGTCCAAGACCAAAGGTAAATACCCATTCACCCCATCCCTGACCTGCACCAAACCATGCACCGCATCCGTAAGTTTTCTGCCCATCTGCTGTTTCTGGCTCTAATGCCACCATCTGCTCAAGAACATCTAACAGATCATCATCATAATTTTCCAGCTTTGGATAGCCCGCTTCCTTATACAGATCCCATCTCAAATAGTGACCGCATGTTGGAACTGTGCCATCATCCCAAGAACCTTTACACATACCCCAAAGATACATATTTCCATCTGGGCTGTTTGCCGGCATACGCTCTGCTGCTACCATCAACTGTCCTGCTGGGTCACTCATGGTGTTTGGTGCATACTCTTCCAGGTAAGGCTCCAAATTCAATACAGATGCAGACTCAAGAAGCATCGGAAGCTGTTTTGTTGGGTCAGATAATAAGAAAACATCTGGTAAATCATTATCTGCTAACATAGCTGACAGCTGTGTCGGCCAATCTGCCTCTGTAACAGCAGTCAGGTACAGATCAATATTCAAATTATCTTCAATATACTTGCTGACTGGATCTGAACGAAGTCCATCAAGTTCACCTGATCCTACGAATGCCACTACATCAAGTGCCACTCTATCCTCAAATTGAGGTGTTGTTGTGCTGCCCGTGCTCTCTCCTGCAAATGCCATTGTATTACCACACATAATAAGTGCGGATGCTGCTGCAAATGCCTTTCTTGCTACTGTTTTTTTCATAAATATCTCCTTCCTTTTTCTTTTTATTACTGCCAGATCACCTTCGTACCATACCTTTGCACGATTGCAATCATAACTAACATAAAATAACATTTCTCAACCTTTTACTGCACCAAGCATAATTCCCTTTGTAAAAAAGCGCTGCATGAATGGATAAACACAAAGTATCGGAACTACAGTAATAAAGCTCATTGCCATACGTAGCGTTGTCGATGATACTTTAATTGCCGCTCCCGCTGCCGCTCCTGCTGTGGAAGATACTACATTCGACTGTAGTTTCGTATACAGCAAATACTGCAGACAATGTAACGTTGCAGATTTTCTTCCTTGCATAAAATACATATCATCTGCCCATGCATTCCACTGATTTACAGCTGCAAACACAATAATACATGCCAAAATTGGCTTTGCAAGTGGAATAATAAGCTTGAAGTAAATTTTTACTAATCCAGCTCCATCGATCTCTGCTGACTCAATCAGTTCCCCTGGAATAGACTCAATATAAGTTTTTACTAAAATAATAAAATATGCCTGAACTGCTGATGGAAGAATGTACACTAAAAAATCATTTTTCAGTCCTATATTACTGATCAATAAATAATATGGGATAAATCCTGCATTTACATACATCGTAATAATAAAGAAGCGGTACAAAAACTTCTTGCACGGAAGATCTCTATTAGCAAGAATATATGCTGCAAAGCTACAACAAAAACATGTTAAAAGTGTACCAAATATCGTCCTCGCAAACGCAATCCATATACTAGATTTAAGTCCTGGAATCTGAAGCATCTCTGTATAGGCTTCTGTTGTAAACTCCTTCGGAAGCAAATATACACCCAAGTTCACTGCTCCCGGAGAAGAGAGCGAGTTAATAAAAATATACCATAACGGATATACGCAAATAAATGTAATCAATCCAAGCAATACCGTGTTGATTGTGCCTGCAATTGTTATCTTCTTTCTCTTTTTCATAATTCTCACAATCTCCTTTCTGAGAAAACCTTCTTTTCAAACTTTTACTTAGAATATAGAATCGCCTCTCAGCTTTTTAGATGCCCAGTTTGCAAATGTCAAAAGGATAATACTTACAATAGATTTGAAAATGCCCATTGCAGTTGCCAATGAGTATTCCATATTTTTGATACCCATACGATATACATATGTATCAAATACTTCCAGCTTATCCCACGTCATACCATTTCCAAGCAGCCAGAACTGCTCGAATCCATTTGACATCATATTAGAAATTGCAAGTAATAGTAAAACAAAAAATGTAGAGAGTAAACCAGGAACAGTTACATGAATAATTTTTTGCCATGTATTAGCACCATCCACCTCTGCTGCTTGGTATAACTCCTGATCAATTGATGTGATCGCAGACAGATAAATAATTGCATTGTAACCCAGTGATTTCCATACACCGATAGCAACCTGTGTTGCCCATGCATGTTTTTCATTTGTCAATACATTAAGCGGCTTCTTTATAATGCCAAGTCCCATCAGAATAATATTTAATGCGCTATCTTCTGATGAAAGAAGCATAAACACAATGGAATATACAAGAACCCAGGAAATAAAGTTTGGAATTGAAGTTCCTGTCTGTACAAGCTTTGCATATCGCTTATTCTTAAGCTGTGAAATTGCAATTGCAAAAATAGCTGGAAGCACGGAACAGCAAATGTTCAAAAATGAAATACTCAGTGTGTTTCTCATTACTGTCACAAAATCTTTGGAATTTTCGAAAATCTTTTTAAAATATTTCAGTCCAACAAACTGCGATTTAAAAATTGAAACACCAGGTGTAAATTCTACAAATGCATAACTCCATCCAAACAACGGTGCATAGGAAAAAATTCCTATCATAATCATGAAGGGCAGAAGCAAAAGTACTAACCGAATCTGTTTCTTCTGTCGTCCTGTCAATCCACTCTTTCTTGAATGTTTCATATCCATTTTCTTCACCTTGCCTTTCCTATGCTGCTGCATAAAAAATATCTGCTATCATATGGTTTATTAACAATCGTCTTCTCCTGAAAACTTTGAATGACCTTATTATAGCAGATACCTTTTTGTCATTATATCATTTTTCCTTATTTTTTATCATAAATCTCATATTTATTCTTTTGTTTTATCTATTTTTATTATATTATTCTGATATTTCCTTGATTCTATATCACTTTTGTACATAAGCATCATTTTTTTATTATCTAAATATACTTTTTTACCAATTCCCGTTTTTTAATATCTTACCCTCTTTGTATTTTTGATTCTCGATACTTCGCAGGTGTCATTCCTACCTCACGCTTAAAAGCACTCGAAAAATGACTTTGCGTGGAAAAACATAGAAGAGCTGCAATTTCGCTGCAAGAATACGATGAATATAACAATAGTTCTTTTGCTTGGCGAACCTTTTCTTTTCGTATATAGTGCTGCAACGTAATTCCCTCGTATTTATGAAAGAGTCCTGTCAGATAATTTTCATTAATTCCAAGTGCTTCTCCAATTTGTACTACTCTAATTGATTCATCTATATGTTCTGCAACATATTCCTTCGCCCGCTCCACATAACGATTATGCTCGCTATCATGCTTGACCTGTTCAACAGCTCGTGCAAATTCTCGTTCATATTCAACAACTGCTGCCTGAATTGGCAATACCTGAGTCATTCTTTCAATGTTACTAATAAACACATCTGACATTGAAAATGCCTTCTGAGGTGCAACACCACCATCAATTGCTGCTCTGCATGCAATGGAAATTACAACAATTGAAAGATTTTTCTCTTGACGAAGCGGATTATCTGCGAGTTGACCAATTTCACCTGGCCATACCTCATTTTGACATTCTTCCAATAGCTTTAAATTTCCAGCTCGAATACTTCCAAGCTTCTTTTGCTCATGCTGATAAGGATTGTGCAAATGTCCGCCTTTTTCCATCCAGCGTTTTTTTTCAAAAAATTTTTGTTGTTCTGGCTCAGGCTGTTGTTTTGTATACAACTCACTCAAACAAACTTTTTCACTTGTTTCCTCATAAAGAAGTAACTTCATTGCTTCCAAGAATGTTTTTAATTCACAATATGGAAGACGATACGATGCAGCTTGGATCTTATGCTTTTGAGCTATTTTAAGTGCAGGTGCTGCACCAACAACTGTCTGCACTGGTCCTGCAAGAATCCAGCCTTGTATTCCTTTTCGGCGAACCCTTGCATAATAAACGTCATCTTCCCAGAAAATGTCAATTGATGCTTCTGGTCTTCGTTCAAGCACATCATTAAAAGAAATTTCATCCGTAAAAAATGGATCTTCTTCTTCCTTTGTCTGTCCTATTCTACGAATGTCTCTTTCTTTATCAATCAGTCTAATTTTCCCATGCGTAATTTGAATCAATGATTTTAAAAAAAATTCATCTACCATATTTTTCCTCAGCCTCTTCCTTCCGCAATAATTTTATTCACTGTTTCCTTTCTGATACACTTATGCAGTTACTTGATATAAGAATTATACAATGTCTTTTATTACGCAAAAGGGGCAGTTTCCTGCCCCCTTTATCCAGCTTATAAAAACGCATTTAATACGCAATCATCGGAATGATTTCTGCCTTTTCATTTGCAGGCTCTTTTATGCCATAGCTTCCTCAATCGACAAACGAATCGTTTGAATCTGAAATGCACCAAACTCAAGCTCTAACATGCCGTCTTTTATTACTATCTCCTGCTCTTTATTTTCCAGCATATCACAAAGCCAAGCCTTCTTTGCATCAACATTCAGCAAAATCTGTGCTTTTCCCGCTGCCTTTTTAGACTCATACAGACGAAGTATCAAATCACCGCTTCTGTCTAATGCCGGCTTTATAGTATCTAAGACAACTGTGCCGCTCTTTACAGAAGCCATGCTAAATGTCGGCACACATCCCGGCACCAGTCTTGGCTTTTCATTTAGTTCATAGCCCTGCTTTACCACATCACATCCGACAAAATCACCTTTCCAAGCAGTAAACGCGTATGTAAAATGATGAACCTGATTATCTGCACGCATTTCTGGCGCTGCTGCTGCACGAAGAAGAGTTAGTTCTAACGCATTTTGATTCATGCTGATTCCATACTTGCAGTCATTTAATACGGCTGCACCGTGAGACGCATCGCACAGCGCACTGTATCTGTGATTGCATACCTCAAAACGATCTTTTTCGTATTCTCTCGAACGATGAGTTGGGCGCATTACATAGCCAAACTGCATCTCATTGATTCCATTTTCTGCATAAACCGCTACTGGAAATGAAGTCTTTAGCAGGCGATGTAGCTCTTTCCAGTCAATCGTTGTATCAAATTCGAGACGTCTGCTGTCCTTTGCCAGACGAATATACTGTGTATATGAAGAATTTCCAATCTTTCCTGTAACTTTAATGACTGCTTCTATTCCATCTGCCACAAGCTCAGTACACACATCAAATGCTCCTTCAAGCTCCTGCTCCCTATAATTTGAGTCGATATCCCATGCATCAAACATGCGTGGTACATCCTTATAAAAATGGAAACAATTCAAGGCATCTGCTGCAAACTCACGTCCTGATTCCTTTAGGACAAAGCTTGTCACCTCGCCTTTTTTGTTTATCTTGACGCGTACCTGTGAATTTTCAAGCACAATGCCGTCCGTGGTCTTTTCTGCTGACACAGCCTTTTGCTCCACATTTTTCTTCTTGTATGGAACAAGTGTAACAGCTCCGCACGGTGGGATTGTTACCCATGCCTTAACGCCAAACGGTGTCTTCTCAACAAAAACTTCCTCTCCTTCAAAGGTTTTTGCACCGTCTGCAAATGCTTCTGGAAGCTCTACCACCGTCTTTCTCTCAAAACCAAATGAGTTAAAGAGCGTCACATCATTTTCATTTTCTTTTGTTACAAGCTGACTCATATATATATCTGCCTGTTTATTTGCTGTCTCAATTACACCGCCAACAGCTTTCCTTGCTTCCTCGTAAACTCTTCCCATCGAGGAGCCTGGAAGAATATCGTGAAACTGATTTAACAATAATTCCTTCCAGAGAGCATCAGCCTTCTCACTGTCATATACATTTCCCTTACAAAGACCAAATGCTCCCCACATCTCCATCTCGCGAAGTGCAAACTCAGCACGTCTATTATTTTGCTTTACTTTTGCCTGAGAGGTGTAGGTTCCTCTGTGTGCATTAAAATACAGCTCACCTACATAAGTATTGACCGGTCCGCCCGCTTCGTCCATTTTCTTGAAAAAGCTCTTCGGATCAGACAGTTCAACTCTCGGTGCACCCTCAAGATTTTGTTCTCTTTTTGCATACTCAATATCGTCTCTTGTTGGACCACCGCCGCCATCGCCATAGCCAAACGGCAGCAAAAAGGCATCCAGATCCTGAAGCTGACTTCTGTTTTTCCACACTTCTTCAAGTTGCTTAGGATTAGTCTTATAAGTATAGCTTGTCGGAAGAAATGACACAATCCTACTTCCGTCTATGCCTTCCCAGTTAAAGTAATGATACGGGAATTGCTCACCCTCGTTATATGACCAAAAGATCTTCTGTGTTACCAGATAGTTGACCTTGCATCCCTTTAAAATCTGTGGCAATGCCCCTGTGTAGCCAAACGTATCTGGAAGCCACAGCACTTCACTGTCCACATCAAATACGTCCTTATAATACTGCTTTCCATACAGCAGTTGACGAATCAGTGCCTCACCACTTGCCATATTCGTGTCAGGTTCCACCCACATGGCACCCTCTGCAATCCACTGTCCTTTTTTGACAGCCGCCTTGATTCGCTCAAAAAGTTCCGGATACAGTTTGCGGCACATCTCATACTCTGCTGGCTGGCTCTGAATAAATTTATATTCTGGATATTCCTCAATCAGACGAAGCTGCGCCGCAAATGTACGCGCGGTTTTACGACCGGTTTCCGCAATCGGCCACAGCCAAGCCAAATCTAAATGAGCATTTCCCACTGCATAAAAGACTGGCATTGTCGAACCATTCTCGGCCTCTAGCACTGGCTTTAAAGCTTCACGCGCTTTTTTATAGGACTCAATTCTGGCATCCCGTTCCTGCTCAAAATCAACAATCAATGTAAACTGTTCCAATGCCTTTGCTATTTTTGCCGCTCTAAGGCTTGTCTTGTCAAGCACTTCAAGTAAACGTCCAAGTGTATCTACATCCATAAAAAGTTGGTAAGCATCTTCATTCCAAATTCCGTAAGTGCAGCGTCCTAATGTACGTCTCTTTCCCTCTTCTAATTTGTCTGTATAGGAACCCGGAAGCACTGGACCTGTCGCACATCCTCCTGTCGGTGCCTCTGGATAATAATGACCAGCATAGACCTCCATCATGATATCAAACTGCTCGTCTCCCTTTGCACAGCGACTTAACACATTGTCTACAATATAATGATGCGGCTCATTAACCCAAGACGCACGGTATGTACCAAAAGCCTTATCATTTACAAACAGTGTTGCCTCACCATCTGGCTTCAAATTCATCACAATACGTTTGCCGTTAGCTTCCTCACTTAGCTGAATGTGTCCCTTCATCCAACAATATTCATATGTATTTCCCCAAGTAAAACCTGGCTTTACCGAAATAAACTGCTCTTTTTTTGCCTCCCCAAGCGAGAGCTGTTCATTTGTGCGAAATGCCTCCCATTGAATCTCACCAAGTGGCTGATAAAAATCATCTTTAAGTGTGCGCACCCAATGACTGATGCGATCTCTCCATTCAGATTTCATCAATTTACTCATAATATTTCCTTTCTATTGAAAAAAATAACACATTAATACGCAATCATCGGAATACTTTCTGCCTTTTCATCTGTAGGCACCTTTGTGCCATCCGCAATCTCGTACATAACTTCGCTGCACTGCTTTACATAAGACGCCATATCCTGATATGGACGTGAGCAAATGTCAAACAAACCAATGTTATAATTTTCCCCATCAAAACGACCAAGAACAAACTGATCATAGCACTGGAAATAGTGGCAGCCAACACCATTTGGATGAGCTGCTACACGCTCGCAATAATAGCTGTATGCTTTTCCACGGTCTTTTTGTGTCAGCACACCCTCAAGTCCTGTCGCGGATAAACCTGTATCTAGTGCTCCAAAATGAAATTCACCAATCATAACAGGCAGATCTACACCAAGCTCTACAACATGAGATATTGCTTCTGTTGGATCGACTGCATAACAGTTAATGGAAAATACATCAAAATTCTCCCATCCCGTTGCAAGATCTGGATCGGAAATCCATGCCCATCTCATACCAAGAATCATATGATTTGGATCAACTTTGCGACATGCTTTTGACGGAATCTCAACATAAGCGCGAAGCATCTCTTTTGAGAATGTTTTCTGATCTTCTTTTGCAGCCTCAGATTTAGCTGATGCATCACGAATCGGCTGATACAGATCATCAAAATCAGTAAACTTGGTGTTCCATGCTGTGTTTAATGCCTCCACAGTCTGATATTTTTCTTTTAAGGCTGCAATCAGCTTTTCCTTACATACAGTGCGCTCTGGATTATATAGTACCTCGTCTGCCAGCACCAAATTATCCACAAATGCCCAGCTTGGCTCATTTCTAAGGAAATAGCCGATCATCATCGGATCGTCCTTCCTTGCTGCGAGTGCCTTTGCATTATTTTTCGCGTTTTCTTTATACTCATCACTTAATACATCTGGAAAATCACGGAAAATTTTCTTTTTTGTCTCCGGAAATTCTGGAAGTGAAGTTACATATGGTATCGGTGTATTGTCAAAAAGACGCTGATCACTCCAGTTTCCAAGCGTATTAATGCCCATCTGCATCAGCTGTCCTGCCATCATCTTCTTCCAGATCTGATACCAGTCTTCACCAAACACACGATACAAATTGGCGCCTGCATAGGAGAACATCTTTGCATTTCTTTTTCTATCCTTAAATACGCGGTCTGGAGAAAACATTTCTGCATATGCCGATTCTTTCTCATCCGGCAGCCAGTCCAGCCATTTTTCAATTCCATCAACACGACAGTCCACTGGCACATTCACGCAGTCTGGTCCCGCACTAAAAAACGCATAACCGTCCGGATCTGCAAGCCACCACTTGCCATCTGCCTTATATTTTGTAAAGAATCCTGTGCCCTTTGCCAGCTTTTTATTTTTCCAGCCGCCCCATTTTGACCAATTTTCAAATGGATAGCCTTGTTCGCCGTCCTTGACTTGTTTTTCAAGAATGCTCTTTAACGACTCAATATCTTTTGTCTTGCCTGACCATTCCTTTCGCTTATTCTGTCCAAGACTATCGACAAGCTTAACATCCGAAAGCTTAACATCTTCTGGGTATGTATCCGTTAATGCCATGTTGCTGATACGCACGGTAATATCATGAAATACTGGAATAGTCTTCATCTCAATACGTGTAATTTCTTCCGGCACAATTCGTCCGCCATGGCAGACAATCTTAAGCTCACCCGGAAGTGCCTCTGGAAACAGCACACCAGCTTTAAACCACTCCTTATCCAAACAAATCTGTGTTGTAATCTGCGGCAGAATGCCAAAACGAATCGTCATCGTTGGCTCATCATCCTTGCCATACACATACACATTGAAAGCATCACAATGTTCCTCAAGTGTCTCAATCTGAAACATAAAGTAACGCTCATTTTTCATTACATCCCATGGCAGCACAATACCCGCTCCATCCTTTGACAGTTTCAATAAAGCACTGTCTTTCTCCTGCTCTAAAAGGGATGCCCCACTTGTTAACATCTTCACGTCAAATGAAATCTTCATCGCTTTTTCTCTCCTTTTTCTCTCGTCAAATTTTTTCTAACACCAGATTCATTCTCAATGTTATAAGGTTCACTTTACGCTTTTTCACAAAAAAAGGCAAGGCTTTTTTAGCCTTGCCAGATGTAAAATTATTCTAATTTTATATATTATTTTTTTCCTTACTTACACCACAACTAATGGCTCCTGTTGGACAAGCCTGCTTACAACGTCCGCAGCGAATGCACTCTAGGCTGTTTGCGTTTACAACAGGATCTACCTGCATACGACAAACCTTTGCGCATTTTCCACAGCCAACACATTTTTCTTTGCTGACACGATATTTGAAAAATGATACTTTGTTGAAAACGGAATAAAATGCTCCAAGCGGACAAATATATTTGCAGAATGGTCTGTAAATTATAATTGAGAGAATGATTGTTACAACCAAAATCGCATTCTTCCAAACATACAGAGCACCAAGTGCACTGCGCATTGATTTATTTAACAGTGCAAGCGGTATACCTCCTTCTAGCGTTCCTGCCGGACAGATGAGCTTGCAAAAATATGGTGCACCCTGTCCCATAATGTCCACCAAAAACATAGGAAGCAAAATAACAAACACAGCAAATATTACATATTTCAGCTTGCGAAGCAGCTTATCTCCCTTAAAGGTACGAATTTTTTTTGGAAATGGGATTTTATTTAACAGATCCTGTATCAGTCCAAATGGACATAAAAAGCCACAGATCAGTCTTCCAAAAATGGCTCCAATAAAAATCAAAAAGCCAACAACATAATAAGCCATCTTAAAATTCCAGCTGCCCACAACAGCCTGCAAAGAACCTATTGGACAGGCTCCGACAGCTCCTGGACAAGAATAACAGTTGAGTCCAGGTACGCAGACATTTTTTAATTTTCCCGTGTAAATTTTTCCTGTTACAAAGCCTGATACATGGCTGTTTGTCAAAAATGCCCACACTGCCTGAATGCCATGGCGCTTTGCATCACTTACTTTATTTGTTTTTTTCTTACTTGTTTTTTCCTGAGCCATTTTCTTATCCAATTCCTATACACTCCATACAAATATTAATCGCCTTAGTAAATACAACTGCCATCTCACCGCGAAAAATACCAAACGCCATCATCAACAGTCCGACCACTGCCAGACAAAGTCCTGTCCATTTGGAGTCCAGGGCTGCATTCGCCCTAGACACCATTTTATTTTGCATTATTTTCATATCAATTATTTTCCTTGATTGCGCTTAACTCTTTTTCCACAATTTCCTTCCACTCTTCAAGTGTATGGCTTCCAGAATATGTTTCGCCTACAATGTTTCCATTTTTATCTACAAAGAAGGTTTCCGGGAATGCGGAGATGCCCTGAAGACGTCCATTCATCATATTCTTGTCCGGGATCAGGAATGGATAGGTAGCCTTTGTCTTTTCCTGAAGAAGCTCTGCCTTTTTGATGGCCTGTTCGTCCTGATTGCCTTCGCTGTCTGCCGTATCTAATACAACACCTGTTACACCAACGCCCTGATCCTTAAGCTCCTGATACAGCTTCTCAAGCTCCGGAATCTCATTAACACATGGAGAGCACCATGTTGTAAATACATTTACCAGTGTAAGATCATACTCACTAAACATATCCTCAGTATAAGTTTTCTTATCAATACCTGTCATCTCAAACTTTCCAACATTATCGCCATCCTGCTGCACCATATCGATTGGCTGATCGAATGCGGACATCTGCTGAAATTCTGCCATGTCAGTCAGCTCTGTCTTTGTCTTTTCTAATTCCTTTTTCAGCTTCTTATCTGCATCCTTGCTAATACTTAAATAATACTCATATTTTCCATCACTGCTCTCGCCAAGCTTTGTGTGCTCTGTGCAACCAGTCAGTTCATCTAACTGATCTGTCACATCTGTACTGTATACTCCAAGAGTTCCAATCTTTCCAAGACTCTTTACCCAGTCATCATAGCCAGTTCCCATTTTCTCAATGACAGCATCACGCTGCTCTTCTGTCATTGTATACCAGCTAAATAATGCATAAGAAATTGCATCGCCTTCCTCATTCCAGTTCTCATCTGTCAGCATTGCAACCTTTCCATCTTCCATCTGCTTTAACAGCTTATCTGTTAATGTAAAATTCAGACCCATGAATGGAAACTCATAAGAATCCTGAACCTTCCAGGAAATCTCAGATGGTGTAAATGTTCCAGAGATCATATCGGAGGAAACTGCTTCTCCTGCCGGGACTGCTTCTCCTGCCGGGACTGCTTCTCCTGCCGGGACTGCCTCTCCTGCCGGGATTGCCTCTCCAGTCGTTGTCTCCTTGTTGCTATCATTCTTTGCTGCAAATACAGGTGCTGCAAATGCACCTAAGGATGATACTCCAATCACACCTGCTGCTAAATATGCCTTTACTAATACTCCAATATGTAATCTATTTCTTCTCATTTCTTATGATCCTTCCTTTCTTTGTTTTGATCTGAGGCGATTATAACATACGCTGTATAAAATCAGTGTTAAGAAATTTTATTTTTTAACAACTATTTTATTATTCGTATGATATACTTTAAAAAAATAACTATTTTTGAAAGGGGAATGAAGATATGCATATTTTAGTAATCGAAGATGAAGCACAGCTTTGCAGCTCTATCGCTGAAGGACTTCGCCTTGATGGATACGAGGTGGACACCTGCATGGACGGAAATGAAGGACTAGATCTTTGTCTGACAGAACCATTCGATCTTATTTTGCTTGACCTTAATCTTCCAGGAATGGACGGTCTTTCCATTTTACAGCAGCTTCGCGCTGAAAACTCATCCACACCAGTTATCATCCTTTCTGCCAGAACTCAAATTCAGGATAAGGTGGAGGGACTTGATCTTGGTGCAAATGATTATCTTACAAAACCTTTCCATTTTGAAGAGCTTGAGGCTAGAATACGAAGCCTCACACGGCGCAAATTTATTCAGGAAAATATCTGCCTGACTTGCGGCCGCATATCATTTGACACAAAAACAAGACTTGCCCAGATTGATCATATGCCACTTTCCCTAACGCGAAAAGAAAGCAGCCTGTTAGAATATTTTCTTCTTCATCCAGATCGGGTAATCAGTCCTGAAGAATTGATTGAGCATATCTGGGACGGAAGTGTCAACAGCTTCAGTAATTCCATCCGTGTTCATATCTCATCGCTTAGAAAGAAACTTCGCGCAGCTCTTGGATACGATCCTATTCAGAATAAGATAGGCGAAGGATATCTGCTTAACGCAGACTGCTGTAATGATTAAACATTTAAATAAGGAAAGGATTCTTATGACTCACACACAAAAAAAAGCGCCTCTGCGCTCCTTCTTTGCAAAAATGACGCTTCAATGGCGTCTTACTGCGCTGACAACACTTCTTGTCACAGTTGCCTGCATTTTTATGTATTTTTTTATAAGTCATTCTGCCGTCTCTGGAATGGATGATCTGCACGATTACGCGATCCATATTGATCAGAATGACTCTTCCCCTATCACATTTCAGGTTGATCCATCTATGCTGTTTCCGCAAATTAATGATCAGCTTGCCCAGACAAAGCAGCTTTTCATGATCAAAAGTCTTGCCGTAACCATTGTTGTTATTTTAATAAGCAGTCTGTCAACTTGGTTTCTTACACGTAAAAGCCTTGCTCCGCTTCGCAGCCTCAGTAAAAAAATTTCTGATATTCAGGCACAGAATCTTTCTGTTTCCATTGATGTTCCAGAAAGCCATGATGAAATTTCTAAGCTGACAGAAGCCTTTAATCAGATGCTTGCCCGTTTGAATAACGCATTTGACGTTCAAAAGCAGTTTTCTGCCAACGCAGCCCATGAGCTTCGAACTCCGCTTGCTGTAATGCAGACAAATCTTGAAGTATTTTCCAAAAAGAAAGAACCTTCCGTTTCAGAATACCAGACACTTTTTTCCACGATTCTTGAGCAGACAAACCGTCTTAGCCATTTAGCTTCGATTTTGCTTGATATGACTGGAATGCAGCGTGTAAAACGCTCTGATACAATAAGCCTTGCAGCACTCGCTGATGAAGTTCTCTGTGATCTTGCACCAATTGCTGATCAAAAGCAGATTAAGCTTTCCCAATCTGAAACAGACTGTATCGTCACTGGAAGCTATCTTCTTCTCTACCGTGCTGTTTTTAATCTTGTTGAAAATGCAATCAAGTACAATCATCCCGATGGAAGTGTGCACATTAATATAAAAGATGAAAATGGATTTGCTTTAATTATCATCAAGGATACAGGAATTGGCATTGCTCCTGAAAATCAAGAAAAAATCTTTACACCTTTTTTCTGTGTTGATAAATCAAGAAGCCGCACAATGGGCGGTGCCGGTCTTGGACTTGCATTAGTTGCCGAAATTGCACAGCTTCATAATGGAACAGTTTATGTAAGCGAAAGCGACAGCGAAGGAAGTACTATCATCCTTAAGCTGCCGCTGTAAAAAATCATCGCTGATTATTAACTTTTCCTATCTTTTCTCCCTGTCTTATACGCGTTTCTTCTCCCCTGGCGCTTCGGTACAAAATATTCTTTCTTGGAAGAACAGCACCTTTTTGCGTCAGAAGTATAATGGTAGAGCCGCCAAATTCAAAATATCCTTTTTCCTCGCCGCGAGTCACATAACCTGGCTCTGCTTCATGGTTGGTAATTCGTCCAACCATCATTGCACCGACTTCCATCATTAAAATCGTGCCAAATTCCTTCGTCTTAATAATACAATACTTTCTGGTGTTTTCCTTATATACTGGGCAATGTTCAAGCGCAATCGGCTGCACCGTATGGAAAACACCATTAATTGTGCGCTCATGAGAACGTCTGCCGCTCACTGGATAAATATAGCGGTGATAATCATCTACACTTAAGCGAAGCTGCCACAAAATACCGCCTTCAAACTGTTTTGCCAGTTTTTCATCACGAAGCAGACTCTGTACTGTATACTGACCTTGTTTGATCAAAAAGCGTGAATCATTCGTGATTGGAAAAATCGTAAGCTTTGCATCACATGGACTGATAAGTATATCATCTCCCTGCGCCAGTAATCTTGCATCTGGTTTTAGCTTTCTTGTAAAGAAATCATTATAGGAAGAAAAACTTGTTTTTTCAAACTCTGACACATCAATATTTTGTGACTTTATAAAGCCAGAAACAGCAATCAAAGATAATCTGCTGTTCATCACACATCCTGCCGCCTTCGATACGGCCGGACTGACAAGAATACGAAGAAGCCTATTTCCAACTGATGTTGTATATAAAAATGTTAAAAGTCTGCTTGTTTTTTCTTTCATAATTTTGTCTTATCCTTTTTTGTGTTTCCAGAACATTAGATCAGATAAATTCCAGCCATAATATTCCTTCCAGTTAAAGCAAAACAGAAGGTACAGAACAACTGCTGCCACAACAATGATCAGCACAGTAAGCTGTTTGTTGTTCGGCTTTGGAAATTTAAAATTAAGTACAAATAAAAGACCGGTAAGCAGCATCGCAAGACTCAGCACGATCTCAAAATTATCCTGACACAGATTTGAGATTGCATACAAAAATGGTAAAATGACTGCAATAGAAGTAATCGGAAGACCCTGATAATACTTTCTCTTTTCATCAGTCTCCTGCTGACGCTTCTCTTCCATTACATTATAATATGCCAGACGAATCAATCCCGCCAGACAATAAAAAATCAAAATTGAAACTTCCCACGGTGTCTGCATTCCTGAAAACCAACAGATAATTACAGGGCAGACGCCAAAGCAGACAATATCACAAAGCAAGTCTATCTGAATGCCAAAGCGTTTCTGATCCTCTGTTCTGTTTTTCTTTGTTCTGGCTACCTTGCCATCAAATGTATCAAGAAGACCAGACATACCCAGAAAAAAGATTGCCCAGCCTATTCTTGCATAGCAGGCACTAATCATTCCCAAGATTGATGATGCCAAGCTTATGTATGTCAATATTACTGTATAATCATAAAATCCTATCATTGTATCCCTCATAATCCATCCTGTGAACTGCCAGTCAAGCGGATATTCGCAATCCGCTTCGCTACTTGCTCATAACCAAATAACTGCTTCGCAGTTTATCAGGAGGGGCTTGTACCCCTCCTGATACAAGCAAGTCCCCACCCACTGCTTATTGCTCTTCGCAATTGAAGCAGGGGACTTCCTTGATTTGTTAACATAAGCGCATATCTGAGTCCGGATTTTCTTATTTTACTTTACTTTTTTTGTGTTCACGCACCTGAAATACTACCACAGCTACAAGCGTAAATATTGCTGATAAAAACAGCTCACTGTAATAGCCAAGTCCACGGCTTAAAATCAGTCCCGGAATCAAAAGTGCCTCCCCAAATACTTTTTTAAAGATCACCATAAACAATCCCTCACTGATACCCATTCCACCTGGCAGCGGAAGCATATCAACTGACACCGATATAACAGCCTGTAAAAACATGACCTCAAAAAAATTCATACTGTTTAAAGAAAACGCGCGATAAACAAAATATGTTACAGCAAACATTGCAAATCGCTGTACAACCGTGATTACAAAAACTCTTGCAATCATCCCCCAATGACTGCTCATAAACTCGGCTGCCTCATGATAATGATTCATGGAGCGCTCTATTTTATCTAAGCGTTCTTCTTTATGTTTTAAAATGTGTATCCGTTCCAGAAGCTTTGCTCCGAGTATTAATGTCTTTTTGGCAAATGACGGATGAAATACGACTACGCACATAAGTATCACACAGCCGACATTCAACAAAATGCCCAGATAAAAGACCCATCTCGCTTCTGCCACATACTCTGCTAAAAATCCCCCTGCAAACAGCCACAAACCTATGCCCACAACGACAAGTACAAACTTATACGTAATCGTGACAACAAGCAAAATAACCGTTGCTATCGGAACAGGAATGTCTTCCTTTTTCATAAAGTAAATCTGCATCGGCTGTCCACCCGTCGCTGACGGTGTGACGCAGCTAAAGAAAAATCCAACCGCTGAAAAAAGAAAACAAAACCTTTCCTTTACATAAATCCCGTAGCAATCCAGCATATGCCATATGACAATACTCTCGCCAGCGATAAAAAATAACACAAGCGGGACTGCTGGAATTAGCCACAGGATATTACATTCTTTAATTGCATCTTTAAGTCCTGAAAGATCCTCCCCATGGAAAACACCATACAGTGTCAATCCTATAATTACAAAAAACAGGATAGCGTCTATCAATATTTTCTTATACTTTTTCACCTTTTGGCGCCTCCTTGGATATGAATAATTTCATTCTATCAAAAATTAGAACCCTTCGCAACAAGAAGTTATTACTTGTGTGCCTCTGCCATGAATGCTTCGATTTCATCCGGGGTGCGCATTACGTCCTCAGACAGGCACTCGCATCCGTCTTCCGTGATCAAAAGGTCATCTTCAACACGGATTCCGATCTCCCATTCATCAATGTACAGACCTGGCTCATCTGAGATAACAGCACCTGGACGAAGCTTGCTGTTTGAGGCAACACTTACATCATGAACATCGATTCCAAGATGGTGAGAAACACCGTGCATGTAATATTTTCCAATCTCCTCTTCCTTCTCAATCAGCCCCATACGAATGCAGCCTTCGGCAAGAACCTTCTTACACACATCATTTAACTCGCGAAGTGTCATACCCGGCTTTGCTGTCTTTGCAACAGCGCGGTTTGCAGCCAGCACAACCTCATAAACCATACGCTGCTTTTCAGTAAATTTACCGTTTACAGGATATGTTCTGGTGATATCAGCGCAGTAACCCTTATACTTCGCACCCAGATCAAGAAGAAGCAATGTATTATCCTTGCACTCGCATTCATTTGTTACATAATGAAGCATCGTTCCATTGATACCGCTTCCTGCGATAGTATGGAATGCAACGCCGTCAGCACCATTTCTCTTAATGCTGTACTCAAAATCAGCCTGTGCCTGATACTCCATCTGACCTGGTGTCAAGTTGGTCATCAAATTCTTTAATCCGCCGTCTGTAAGCTTGATTGCCTCACGAATCAAGGAAACCTCATCCTCATCCTTCTGCATTCTCATCTCAGCGATGATCGGCGCACAATCCTTCACGCGCACACCCGGGTACTTCTGTGCAAACTCGCGTGCTTTCATCATGTTGTAATCTTCAAGATCATCGATATCATGACGGTAAGTATCAAAATATACGGTATAGACATCCTCTCTTGTCAGCATACGGTTTATGATACCTTTCTCGGTGTCGATAAAGCCAACCTTCTCGATCTGTGCCTGCGCCTTTGCCTCATCGACGGTCATCTTCTTTCCCATCCAACGCTCGCGGTCTGGATCAGCCTCCTCAATAAGAAGCGTCTCTGTCGGCTCCTCAGTCGCATTATCCAAAATTAACATCATATTCTCGCGGCGAATGCCTGTAAGATAAAAGAAGTTTCTGTTTGCCTCAAATGGTGCATACTCATCTGCACTCACATGATGTCTCACTCCTGAATAAAGGACCAGAACAGAATTTTTCTCCATCTTTGATAATACTTCATCTCTGCGCTTTTTATAATTCATTTCTTCATACCTCTTTTCTAATTTTTCCAAGCAAAATTTGAATACTCTTTGAATACTCACATTATACCAATCCAAAACCATAAATGCAACTGCTGTCTTTTCCCTCTAATTTCTGGATAAATACAGGCATAGGCGGATTATTTGGGCGATTATAGTAGCAACTTGTTATAACAAGATATGTCTTTGAGTCTAGCTCCTTTAACATTTTTAAAATAGCTTTCTTTTCCTCTCTCTGGACATCGCTTCCATCATATAAACAAAGTGTCATGATGCCGCCCTTTCGTAAAATAGAAAGTCCTGCCTTAATCGCCGCAATACTTGTCTGTGCCTTTGTCTCAATCTTATGATCTGCACCTGGCAGATAACCAAAATTAAACATGATGCATGCAGCACTTCCCTCAGACATATAGTCAGCCATGTTTGAATGGGAGTCAAGCACCAGCTCTGCCATACACTCATGCTCAGCAAGAAGTGTTGCCGTCTTTTCAAGAGCCTGCGGCTGAATATCAAATGCCATAACCTCACCTCTAGCCCCTGTTAACTCACATAAAAACAGCGTATCATTTCCGCAGCCTGCAGTCGCATCAATACATATATCTCCAGCCTCCACATGCTCTCGCACAAAATGATGTATCAGCTCTGTGATCTGGAGATCTTCTTTTTTTAATTCTTTCATCTATCTACAACCTCGTTTTTTAGGGACAGGGACGCTATCTTTTGTCTGTCCCTGCTGGCTCTGCCTTTACCATCCTACCACTTAGCAGTACATACGTCAACGAACTAGTTTTTACTTTTCCTTAAGACTTAATTAAGATTAAAAAAACCGCCTGAAAGACTAGTTGTCCTCAGACGGTCTGCTGCTTATATTTTCTTTTCCATTAAAACCTGATGTGTTTCAGAAACATTTACCATAACGCAATCATCATATTTTAAGCCACTCTTTTCATATTGATATACCATCGGCTCTCTGTTTCTTTCAATCACCGGATCTGCAATTGGAATTGCAGACAAAAGTGATTTTGTATATGGATGAACCGGATGTTCAAAAATTTCTTCTGTCAATCCAGTTTCTACAAGATGACCCTTATGCATAACACCTACTCGATCTGAAATATAACGAACCATAGAAAGATCATGTGCAATAAACAGATATGCAACATTTGTTTCTTTTTGAATATCCTTCATCAAATTGACGACCTGTGCCTGAATTGAAACATCAAGTGCACTTATTGCCTCATCTGCGATTACTAACTTTGGATTCATGATTAATGCTCTTCCCAGTCCGATTCGCTGACGCTGTCCACCAGAAAACTGATTAGGATAACGGTTCATATAGGCTGGATTTAAACCTACCATCTCCATCATTTTGGACACGCGCTCTACGCGCTCATTTTGATCCATATGAGGATTATGCGCATCGAGACCCATCGCAATAGTATCCAAAATCTTTTTATGCGGATTTAAGGAAGCCATAGGATCCTGAAAGACCATCTGCATATCAGAACGAAGCATTTTTTCCTGTTTTGCCGTCAGCTTCTTGCTGATATCCTCACCATTAAAAAGAATCGTGCCTTCTGTCGGATCATACAGTCGAATAATAGAACGGCCTGTTGTTGACTTTCCACTTCCAGACTCACCTACTAATCCATAGGTTTCTCCCGGATAAATATCGAAGGATATATTATCCACAGCACGCACCGTAAATTTTTTGCTTACCGGAAAATATTGTTTTAAACCTTTCACACTAAGCAGTGGTTCATTCGTCTGTGCCATAAGCTCCCTCCGTTTCTGCATATCGCTTTTCCTCTCTGCGAAGCTGCTCAATTCTCTTTTTTAAAGTCTGCGGCATTTCTACCTTTGGTGCATCTGGATGAAGAAGCCACGTAGCAGCCTGATGATGCTCATTGATCTCAAACATTGGAGGTTCTTCCTCAAAATCAATATTAAGTGCATATGGATTTCGCACAGCAAATGCATCACCCTTTACTTCATTTGCCAAATTTGGCGGATTGCCCGGAATCGTATACAAACGCTCCTTTTTATCTCCTGTCAAATCTGGCATACTTGAAAGAAGTCCCCATGTATAAGGATGACGCGGATCGAAAAAGATATCCTCTGCCTTTCCTGTCTCTACTACTTTTCCAGCATACATAACATTCACATAATCGGCGATCTTTGCAACTACACCAAGGTTATGTGTGATAAAAATAACTGCAATTCCAAGTTTCTTCTGCAGATTCAAAATCAATTGCAAAATTCTTGCCTGAATCGTAACATCAAGTGCCGTTGTCGGCTCATCACAGATTAAAAGATCTGGATTACATGACAGTGCAATTGCAATGACAACACGCTGACGCATTCCGCCTGAAAGCTGATGAGGATAATTCTTCATTCGCTCTTTTGGTGACTCAATTCCTACCATTTCAAGCAGCTCTTCTGCACGCTTATCTGCATCTGCCTGTGATAAATGAAGGTGATAACGCATGCCCTCTGTCAGCTGCCTGCCAATTGTCATCGTCGGGTCAAGTGAAGTCATAGGATCCTGAAAAACCATTGCAATACGCTTTCCCTTGATTCTATGTTGCATTTCTTTTTTTGAAAGCTTCAGCAGATCAACAACCTGCTCCTTTCCATTTTCCTTAAAGCGAAACTTAATTGTTCCGCTTTCAATGACTGCATTTGGCGCTGTAATTCCCATAATTGTCTTTACAGAAACAGATTTTCCACTTCCAGATTCTCCTACAATGGCAACAGTTTCTCCAGGATATACATCCATATTCACACCACGCACTGCACGAATCTTGCCAAAGGAAGCCTGAAAGGAAACTGCCAGATCTCTCATACTTAATACCGGTTCTCTTTTTTCCATCTCGTTTACCTCCTGTTACATCTGTTTAAGCTGCGGATCAATGGCATCCCTGAGTCCATCTGCAAATAAATTAAAGCCAAGCATTAAAACACCCAAGACAATGACAGGCGCTGCTACCATATGAGGGTAAGTCATTGCTGATTTATATCCATCATTTATCAGAGAACCAAGAGAGGCCATCGGCGCCGGAACACCAAGACCGACAAATGCTAAAAATGCCTCCAAGAAAATCGCATTTGGTATGGAAAACATAAAAGTAATAATAATCTGACCAAGCGAATTTGGCAAAATCTCCTTAAACAAAATATCACGATTGCTAACGCCAAGCGTTCTTGCTGCAAGCACAAATTCCTGATCCTTTAATTTAAGCACCTGTGCGCGCACAATACGGCTCATGTTAATCCATCCTGTAAGCATAAGCGCAATTATAATACTTCCAAGACCCGGCTTCATAACAACAAGCATTAACGTTACCACAACCAGTGTCGGAAGACTGCTTAAGATCTCCGTGATACGCTGCATGACCATATCTACTTTTCCGCCAAAATAACCAGAAACAAGACCATAAATCACACCAATGCACACATCAATGATAACAGCCAGTGCTGCAATGAGAAGAGAAATTCTGGTACCTTCCCATACTCTTGTCCAGATATCTCTTCCTAAATTATCTGTTCCAAAAAAGAAATATTTATCAGTACAATTTTTTGCCTCATACATGTTCTGGCCATGGCTTACACCATCAAAAATTCCAAGCTTTTCCAGTCCCGGAATCCTTGGCGGCAGATTGCTATATTCAGAATGCACTTCTTTGTAAGAGTACGAACTGACAGCCGGTGCTGCAAGCGCAATCACAATTAGAAGAATGATAATAAAAAAGCTGATCCATGCACCCTTGTTTTTACGAAAGCGGTACAAAACCTCTTTTCCATAGGAACGACCAACAAGAACCTTCTCTTCTTCCTCCTTGTGGTCTCCTGTATTGAATTCAAATCGATTCATACTCATTCTCCTTTCGCCAGTCGTATTCTAGGATCAATCACACCATAGAGTATATCAACCAGAAGCATAGTGAAGATAAACATTAAACTGTAAATAAAGCTGATCGCAAGCACAACATTAAAGTCATTTGACTGGATCGCACTTACATAAAGACTTCCTAGTCCCGGAATACTAAATGCTTTCTCTACTACAAGACTTCCCGTCATTAAATTTACGATCAATGGAGCCAATACTGTAATAACGCTGATCATCGCATTTCGAATAGCATGATGAACTATCAGCTTTGCCTTCGGAAGTCCCTTTGAATCTGACAGAAGATAATAATCCGAATTTAAAATATCTACCATTTCTGATCTTGTATATCTCGCTACACTTGCAATAGTAAACATAGAAAGTGAAATGGTTGGAAGAATCGACGACTGAAATTCATTTTTTGTATTGTAGATAAACGGAAACAGCTTAAACTTAAATCCAAAGAAGTAGGAAAGTAAAAGCGCAAATACAAAAGATGGAAGGCTGACACCAAGAACTGAAATAATAGTGGTAACGGTATCGACCCATGTATTTTTACGAAGCGCAGCGATGATTCCAAGCAGTGCACCAATCACAGTTCCTACAAGTGCTGCCTGAAGACCAAGACGAATTGTGACTAAAATCTTTGGTCCAATCATTTCACTGATCTTCATGTTTACCTGAAGGCTGTAAGAAATACCAAAATCACCGTGAAGCATATTTTTCAGATACAAGAAAAATCTATTGATAATTGGCTGATCTAGTCCATATTTGTGATACAGATCCGCGATCTGCTCTGCGCTCATTTTTTCTTCATTATTAAACGGCGAACCCGGCATAAAATCAAGCATCAGAAACAAAAGCAGCAAGATCAGGAAGACTGTCAGCAATGCGATGCAGGTTCGCTTTAATACAAATTTTTTCATTCGGATTTTCCTCCTGTCAAAGACTTTTTGCTACCGTTTGCAAAGTCTGTAAACAGTAACTTTTTAAAAAGAGGATATGTCCAAAGCTGCTTCGCCCGGGCACATCCTCTTTGTGTGCAGATACGATTGCACTTTTTTTATTTTATATCAATCCTTCTCTACAAACTTGTAGTAGCATGGAACACCAGTATTATGCTCTGTAATTCCAGTTACGTTAGACTTTGTAAGTGTTGCAGAACCAGTCTGGAACAGCGGAATGCAGCCTGCATTCTCGGTGCAGATATCGTTGCACTTGATCAGGTTATCCCAGCGTGCAGTCTCATCTCCTGCCAGTGTAGTGTTTGCTTCGTTGTACAGCTTGTCAAACTCATCACTTGACCACAGAGAATAGTTTGACGGATGATCAGATTCAAACATTGCTAAGATTGCGGTCGGATCTGCATAATCTGGACCCCAAGCCCACAGCTCGATATCATAATCATGATCCTGTGCCAGCTGAATTCTGTTTTTCTTTGGTGTGCTGCTGATGTTCACAGTTAAACCGTCCAGTGTACTCTCAAGCTGCGACTGAATGAAGGCTGCTGTATTGGCTGCAAAATCCTTCTCCTCATCATAAATGATATTGATCTCTCTTAAGTCTGTTTCTTCCTGTGCCTTAGCCCACAGCTCCTTTGCCTTTTCAGTATCATACTGGAAGTACTGACCGCTTGCATCTACAAAATCTTCGCCGTCTGCATTGCTTACCAGGCCTTTCATAACCATGTTATAAGCTGGAGTAGAACCGTCATTTAACACATTTGTACACAGGCTCTCTCTGTCGATTGCATATGCAATTGCCTGACGCAAATCCTTATTGTCATAGCCATCCTTTGAGGTATTAACCATCAGATAATAATTGAAGGATCCTAACACATTTGAAAATTCCGGATCATCCTGATACATGCTGACCATATCACCTGTCAATGTCACATTATCAACATCTCCATTCTGGTAAGCCATAACAGCCTGCTGCGTATCACTAATAACAACAAGATCGATCTCATCTACATCTACATTTTCTGCATCCCAGTAATCAGGATTCTTCTTAAGTACAATAGTATTTCCACCAACGTCCCACTGATCAAGTGTATAAGCACCACAATATAAAACACTGTCCTTATCTACACCAAACTGGTCGCCCTCTTCAGTTAACTTGCTCTCTTTTACAGGTGCCCAAGGAGAGAAGGTCAAAAGATTTAAGAAAAATGGGACTGGATATTCCAGTTCGACCTGTAATGTATTGTCATCAACTGCAGTAACTCCGAGCTCATCAGCATCTGCCTCACCTGATGTAACTGCTTCATAGTTTTTAATAGCAGCCATCTCAATCTGATATGTAAATTTGCTGTAATCCCCCTGAGCAGTCGCATTTCTCTTCCAAGCATACTCAAAATCCTGTGCTGTTACTGGTGTACCATCACTCCACTTTGCATTGTCACGAATATGGAAAGTATATGTCTTCTGATCATCAGATACCTCATAGGAATCACACAGACCATTCTGAATCTGTCCATCTGCGTCTACCACGAACAATCCTTCCATTGTATTGGAGATTACTGCAACATTAGTTGAATCTCCGCCAATCAATGGATCCATTGACATTATAGAAGCACTAATCTGAATGGAAACAGCTTCTTCCTCATCTGCCATTGCCGGTACTGCAAAACCGGACATACTCATTACTGCCGCTGCTGTTACTGCCATTACTCGTCTGTTCATAGTCTTCCTCCTTCTCATGCTTTGTGCGGATGACCAAATCCACCCGCGTAGGTACATGCATACGCTGCGCGCTCTGCTGCATAGCTAAGCGCTTCCTTCATATCTTTATTGTCTGCATAGTGACGTAAAAATGCTGCGATAAAAGCATCGCCTGCGCCCATTGCATCTACTACATCTACCTTGCAAATTCCCTGTGTGTAAAACTCTGTTCCGTCATAAAATACAGAACCTTTTGATCCACGTGTGATGCCAATGATCTTTGTTCCATATCCTGCTGCCTTTTTAGCAAGCGCATGGATTTCTTCCTCAGACATATCGGAGCCAGAGAAAAATGCATAAGTGACAAATGGGCAAACTCGCTTCATATAATCGTCATCATGCTCATCTGAAAAGTCAAATGAAACCTTGCATACGCGGCTTAAGGTTTCAAGCTCATATTCCAAATTAGAATAGCAGCTCGTATGACAAATATCATACTCCTTGATCACTTCCAGATCCTCTCTTTGAAGTCTGATTGAAAACAAATGCTGGCAGGTATCGCGTATTCCTCCGACAAAGATTCGGTCGCCTTCCTCATTTATCTTTACACCCGGCTGGCAGGTCGGTGCAAATACCTTTCTTGAGCGCTCGCATGTTACACCTTCCTCTTCCATGCATGCTCTAATATAATCTGCTCTATCGTCATTTCCAAACACGCCAATATAATTTACCTTCTCGGCGCCGTCTCTTTTACAATCCACTGCAACATTAACTGCATTTCCTCCCGGATAATAAATGCCTTCATCAAGATAACAGTCTGTTACATTATCACCAACTGCAATCAGCTTCATTTATGCGTCCTCCTGTCTGTTAAAAATATTGCTGTTCACGAGACGCTCTTTTGCAAAACTGCGTGAACTATAATAAAAACAGTCTCCTGCTTTCCTGCTTCATGCAGTAAAAGCAGGAGACCTTACTTATTAATACTCCATCTGCCACATATATCTGCGGACTGAAAGAGCATGTCCTCTTTCATGTGCAAGAGAATCAATCATCTCACGTACAACTGTGCCAGCTAACAGCGGTGCTACATACTCCTGTACACCTGGCTCAATTCCAGTTAAATCAAACTCTGCTTCATCAATTACTGCCAGCTTCTGTGAAAACTTGCTGCAGAAATTGTAAGCTCTTTCATCCAATTCTCTAGTTGCTCCAATACCCTTAACAAGTACAAACGGTACATCAAAGTCTGTTACCTCAAATGGTCCATGGAAATACTCTCCTGAATGGATGCAATTAGAATGAATCCACTGCATTTCCATAAACAGGCAGATTGCAAGAGAATACATCTCGCCATAGTTTGCTCCGCTTCCCATTGTGTAAATTACAGTCTCACGCTTGTAATCCTTACCCCACTGTGAACCAAAATCTGCATACTTTGCCTTGATGCGCTCTGTTACCTCTGCAAGATTATTTAAGGACTCAGCGCCCTTTACCCACTTCTCAGACGGCTCAACTACATTCAGCATATCAAATGCCAGTGTGTACAGAATTACTTTGCTAAGATCATTTGGATCTGCCTCTGGACCATGCTCATAATGGATCGGATACTCACAAGCCTTCCACAGCGGAGAATCAACAAGGTTGGTCAGAGAAATGGAAACTGCTCCCTTCTCCTTTGCAAGCTCTGCTGCTCTGACAGTCTCTGGTGTATTTCCGGAATGGGAAATAGTTAATACAACGCAGGTATCGTCCAGCACCTTCGGTGTTGCCTTTACGAACTCGTTAGAAGTGTAAATAGCGGACGGAATGCTGGTCTCGCGGTCAAACATGTACTGAATTGGCATCATGGATGCCTGAGAGCCTCCGCATGCAACGAAATAAAATCTGCGGATTGTTTTTCTCTCTTTAACAGCTGCTACTGCAGCCTGGATCTGGGAAAGATGTTCTGCTTTCATGTGTAACCCTCCATATTTGTATTCTGGCTTCATATAACACGGTAGCCATTTGTATTATAACGTTATATAACGTTTTGTATTATATTATACCTATTTTACCCATTTGTCAAGTAGTTTTTTTCAATTAGCACATTAAAGTAATAAATTTTTTTATACCTTTTCAGAGCCATGATTTTAAGTGCACCAACCTTGACTTTTCTCTCTTTTTTTAATATACTCAATTTTGATACATGTAATATAACATCTTATAACGTCTTTATCTTAATAATAAATATCAGGGGGTTTTTATGTTAGACACAAATAGTCTTAAACCACTTTATATACAGCTTGAAGCTGAGATACGTCAGGCTTTGAGAGAAAAAAAATATCTTCCAGGGGATCGTCTTCCCAGTGAAGAAAAATTGTGTGAACAGTATCAGGTAAGCCGCATTACTGTCCGCAAGGCCATCCAACAGCTAACAGATCAGCATATCCTTGAAAAGCATCGTGGAAAAGGTACGTTTGTTTCCACCCCTTCAAGAAGCATTGATCTAAAGGAACAGTCTGGCTTTACAAATTATTTGTCTGCAATCGGACATAAATCACATCATCTTCTATTAAAAAAAGAGCTACAGCCTTCTGATGATTTTTTATGTGAAACGCTTTCTCTTCAGCCTAATGAACCAGTTTGTTACGTGCAGCGTCTAATTTTTGAGGATGATTCACCGCTTGCCTTAGATGAAATTTATATTTCTTCTTTAACTTATCCAGATTTTCTTGACCGCATAACAGGTGATATTTCTTTCTATGAACTGCTCACTAACTACTATAACGTATCTCGCGGTGAATCTGTATGTGAGATTGCTGTCCGCATTGCAAATGCTGAGCAGGCATCCATCCTTCATTGTCAGGCTGGCGATCCTCTTTTTCTTTTACAAAAAACGTGTTTTGCAGTTGACGGCACACCGATCCATTATTCACGCTCTCTTGTGCGCGGTGATCGAATCTCCTATACCATACGCACACAAAATTTAAACACACAGTTTATCTCTAATATAAATAATTGATATTTTATTTACAAGGCAGGAAAAAAGTTGCAGAAGACTGCAATTTTTTCTTGCCTTTTATTATTATATATTATAATATTACATTATATAATGTTTTTATCAAATAATTCTATATGGAGGAATTTTATGCTGAAATTTCAAGAAGAATCGTTACGTCAATCTGTAAACGGTGCACTCGCTCTGCGCCATCAAATCAATCCATTTCTGGATGCCATCTTTGAAAAAGGTATTACAAACATATGTTTTCTAGGAATTGGCGGTACATACGCATCTGCCATGCAGACAGTTTCTCATATGAAAGAATTTACTTCAATGGAAGTATTCGCCGAAAATGCAGCTGAATATATAACAACTGGCAATCGACGTATCATGGATGGTACACTTCTTATTTATTCATCTGTGACTGGCAGTACACCTGAAATAGTTAAAGCCGTTGAAAAAGCACATGCAGCACATGCCACTATTCTTGCTTTCCTTGACAATCCAAATCCTCATCTGCGCGAGTTATGTGAGCTATGCATCTCATATCCGCAAAATGAACAGCTAAAACTCTTTATGGCTGCTGACCGTATTCTCTTTCTTCGTCATGAATTTGACTGTTATGACGACTGCTATGAAAATTTTGACTGTTATCTCGCAGATGCTTTGATCTCTGTTGAGCAATCTTCGGATTCCTTTGCACAAGAATTTGCAAAAAAGCACTGTAACGATACTCTCCACTATTTTGTCGGTGCTGGAAACCAGTGGGGTTCCACCTATTCCTATGGCATGTGCTATTGGGAGGAGATGCACTGGATGGCAACTAAGACTGTATCTTCCGGTGAATTTTTCCATGGAACACTTGAAATCATTTCTCGAGACACTCCTGTCACACTCTTTATCAGCGAAGATGCCAGCCGTCCATTGTCTCTTCGAGTAGCTGCTTTCCTTCCGAAGATCTGTGCAAACTACACGATTATTGATGCAGCCGATTATCCGCTGATTGGAATTAAGCCGCAGTATCGCGGTTTTATTTCTCATCTTGTAACGCATGCCGTCACAAATAGAATTGATGTACATCTTGAAGCTATCAATTGCCATCCCATGGAGATTCGCCGCTACTATCGCTGCTTAGAATACTAACAAAAAATATGGCTGAACGTACCCCTAGATACGTCCAGCCATGTTTTTGGAATCATAAGCATCCGTTCATGTTGATCTGTCAAGTGTTTTCTGAAACACACGTTTTTTTATTTCACGCAAAAAAAGAGCTCTGAGAATCTCTCAGAGCTCTTGACAGGCGACAGCCGGATTTGAACCGGCGGTAAGGGTGTTGCAGACCCGCGCCTTACCACTTGGCTATATCGCCGTGACTTCTATAGTATAGAATACTTTTGCGATTTAGTCAAGTGTTTTTTTTCAAAAATATCATTTTTTTTATTTTTACAGTTCACAAAGCCAGGTTACGAAAACCCTAAACTGTAACTTTAAAGTTCACGGGGGAAGTTTTACGAAAGCTGTTCGACGATTGTTTTGTCGACCTCTCTTTTCCGCGGGTACCTGTTACACCACCTATTATCATGCTTTGTTTTGAAAGTCCCGCTACAACGTTCAGTCTCGTAAAAACAACTCGTCTCACCGCTTATCTATGTTACGACCCGTGAACAAAACAATAGCTCGTTTACTCCACCTTCATGAATGTGAATTTCATACTCTCGCCTGCACTCAAAAACTTCGGAAGTGTTATGCCTGCATGATTCCAGGTCTTTCCGCTGCGCTTTATTCCATTTAAACTGCAAACATACATTGAATTGTCTTCGAGTCCCTTGATTGCAACATGAACAGGAAGCGGATTGCCCCATGCATCTTTTTTTACTACCTCTACAAGTGTGCGTTCTTTATTCTTTGCGGCAAATTCCCATGCTGTAAAGCTTGTATTATCACGCTCTGTAAGACGGTAATAATCTCCCTCGTGCGTCAAGTCATAGTAGTCGTGGAACTCTTTGATCTGCTCTTTTACTTGTGCCTTTTCCTCATCTGAAAGAAGACGAAGATCAAGCTCATAACCAAAACTTCCGGCAAGTGCCACATCAGCTCTTGTAGAAAGCGGTACGCTTCGTCCTGTCTGGTGATTTGGGCATGCAGATACATGTGCACCAACTGAACTGATCGGATAGAAGAATGATGTTCCATACTGGATATCAAGACGGTTCATAGCATCTGTATTGTCACTGCACCAAATCTGTGGCGAATAGTACAGCATTCCGGCATCGAAACGTCCGCCACCGCCGCTGCAGCCCTCAAGCAGAATCTCAGGGAAACGCTGTACAAAACGCTCCAACAAATCATAAACGCCAAGTATATAGCGGTGATAGCATTCGCCTGACTGCTCACCTTTGTAAATATGGCTGTACATATCGCAGATACTGCGGTTCATATCCCACTTTACATACTCGATCTTAGTGTTTCCAAGAATTTCTTCAAAACGAGCCATCAGATAGTCGCGCACATCACTTCTTGTCATATCAAGCACAAGCTGATTGCGGGCATGATTTGGCACACGTCCTGGAATTGTGATTGCCCAGTCTGGATGAGCACGGTAAAGATCACTGTCCTCTGAGATCATCTCTGGCTCAAACCAAAGACCAAATTTCATACCCTTTTCATGGATCTTCTCTGAAAGCTTTGGCAGACCTCCGCGAATCTTTTTTTCATTGACAAACCAGTCACCAAGGCCACTGTTGTCATCATCACGCTTGCCAAACCAACCATCATCAAGCACCATCATCTCAATGCCAAGCTCTCCTGCCTGCGCCGCAATCTTTTCAATCTTCTCTTCATTGAAATCAAAATATGTTGCCTCCCAGTTATTAATCAAAACTGGACGGCGCTCATGCTTATAACGACCTCTGCACATATGCTCATGTAATATATCATGATACTGGTGTGACAATTTGCTAAATCCCTGATTAGAGAATGAAAGAATTACCTGTGGTGCAAAGAATGTCTCTCCCTCTGTTAAGCACCAACGAAACTGATACGGATTAATACCCATCTGAACACGAATCTGATCTCTTTGATCCTTCTGTGCCATTGCAGTAAAACTTCCGCTGTAAGCAAGACATAAACCGAAGCAGTCTCCTGCATCCTCTGTTGCATGACGGTCACAAAGAATCATTGCCGGATTATAGTGATGACTGGATGTTCCTCTAATACTTCCAAACTCTGTCTTAATATGCGTAACTGGTGTGCGCTCCATTGTGCGCTCCATCGCATGACGGCCTGTGAAGCTGATAAGGTCCAAATCGCGATCCATCATATCCATACTGCATGACAAAAACTTCTCAATATAGATCGGCTCCTTACCTGCATTAGTCAAACTTGCCGTTCTTGTAATTACATTTTCCTCTTCCCAAACACCATAATATAAATGAAGAATTGCTCCTGACGCCTTTTCCTTCATCTTAATGATCAGCGTTTCACTGTTCTTTTTATCTGTGTCATACAGTGCTGGCATACCCGGAATCGAATATGCACCGGATACGACCTCACAGCTCTCAAAACGAAAATCGGCTGCACAGCTGCCATCTGGATGTGCCAGACGAACAGAATCATCCCTAAAATCACCTACACCACTAGAAGCAATCTCCTGCGGCAGTGTATCAAGTGAATATGTGCGGTCAAGTCCTGCTTCCTCTGGATTTCCAGAAAAACCAACATCACTTCTAACAATAAGATCAGATAAATCCTCTGCACCAATACTGCTTCCATAATATAAATGAAGAAGCACTCCATTTTTATCAGCAAGCATCTGATAACTGGAATCATTTGTCTGAATGGTCATCAATCGACCATTTGGGCTAATTTGAATTGCCATAGTTCATCCTCTCTTTCATCACACAATGCCAGCGAGCAGAAAATTGCTTCACTTGCATGGCTTTTTACAGCCACAGAATCTTCCTGCACTCCGGCATTGTTGTAGTATTATTATTTTACTCTTTTACAGCGCCAATTACCATACCTGTTACAAAATATTTTTGCAAAAATGGGTAAATAATCAAAAGCGGAATTGTGGAAACCACAATCTTTGCTGCATTAAATGAACGATTATTTAATGCAGATAATTGCTTTAACTGATCTGCATCAGTAATCTGCGTCAAGTCGACAGTCAGCTGCTGAATATAAGTCTGCAGCGGATACATGGATGCCTTGCTCATGTAAATCAGTCCTGAGAAATAATCATTCCAGTGATTTACAATTGCAAACAGACCAACTGTTGCCAGTGCCGGAAGTGAAATCGGCAGATACACCTTTAATAAAACGGTGAGCGGACCGGCTCCATCAATTCTGGCTGCCTCATCAAGAGATTCTGGAACACCCTTAAAGAAATTGATTAACAAAATGACATTGAACACCGGAACAGCACCCGGAAGAACAAGAGACCAAATCGTGTTGTTCAGGTGCAGCTTGCTGACTACCATAAACAGCGGTATGACACCGCCATTAAACAGCATGGCAAAGATAACAATCTTCATGTAAATCTCTCTTGCACGAAAACGTTTCTTACTTTTAGAAAGCGGATATGCCATAGAGATTGTAAAAAACATATTGATTAAAGTACCAATTACTACTCTCTTTACTGAAATCCAGAAAGAATGCCAAAACTGCAAATCGCCAAGCAGTTTGTTGTATGTAGTAATTGTAAAGTCAACCGGCCACAAACCTACTTTATTTGCCGCAACTGCATCACTTCCACTTAAGGAGATCGCAACCATATTTAAAAGCGGCAGCAAGCAGCTAAGCGCAAATAAAAGAACCACGAGCCAGATTGCGATCTGAGAAATAATTTTTCCTGGTTTTGCTTTCATACGAACCTCCCTTTTAGAATATGCCTGAGCCAGTTGTTTTCTGTGCCAGCTTATTTGCACTAAGAATCAGCACAAAACTGATTACTGATTTTAACAAGCCAACTGCAGTACCAATGCTGTACTGACGCTCTACCATACCAATTCGATATACATATGTATCGATGATATCACCTGTTTCATATACAATTGGATTATACAGATTAAATACCTGATCGAAGCCTGCATTTAATATATTTCCAAGATTCAGCGCTGTCATTAACACAACAGTTGGCAGAAGTGCCGGAACTGTGATATTAAGAATCTGCTTAAAGCGATTAGCACCATCAATCGATGCAGCCTCAAAAAGTCCCGGATCAATTCCTGTTAAGGCTGCCAGATATACAACAGAATTGTAACCAAATTCCTTCCAGACATCTGTTCCTACGATCACAGTACGAAACCACTTATTATCAGCAAGGAAATAAATAGGATTGCCGCCAAATGCACTGATTACTGCATTGATTGGTCCATCTAATGAAAACATATTCGTGACAACGGTTGCCAAAACAACCCATGACAAAAAATGAGGCAGATATACAACAGTCTGGAAAATCTTCTTGCAAACATTAACGCGAATCTCATTTAATAAAATTGCAAATGTAACTGGAACAAAAATATTTACAACCAGTTTTGAAAATGCAATTATGAGCGTATTCATAAAAACCTGTTTGCTATCTGGAAGACTAAAGATGAACTCGAAATTGCTCAGACCTACCCACTTGGACTTTAAAAGACCCTTTGCCGGAACATAATTTTCAAATGCCATCAGCGAACCAACTAGCGGTGCAAACACAAATATGATCAAAATAATCAAGCCTGGAAGGATCATAAGATTAAGCGTAAGCTCTTCTCTTCCCAGCCGTTTCTTTTTCTTAGTTGCTGCCTGACTCATGAGGTTCCTCCTTTTTTTTAAGAAAGCCGGAGCCAAACATCATTTTGACTCCGGCCGATAACTACTTTTTAACTTATTTCTGGATTGCTTCGTTTACTTCCTCTGTGATCAATTCACCGCCAGCTTTGTTCCAATCTGATACAAACTTATCAAATGCATCGATGCTCTCCTCACCAACAATGATTTTCAAAACTGTCTGCATCTCAATCTTCTCTAATGATGCCCAGCGGATTGCCATAGATTCGGTAGTTTCATAAAATGCCGGTGTTACAAAGTCTGCCGGATTTTCGATCATACGGGACATGGATACGATTCTGGACATATACTGAGAATAATCTGCTGAATCTGCCTTCTTGCCTTCTTTTTCAGCTGCCAGATAGTTCTGTGCAGACTGATAGTAGCTTAATTCATCTGATGTTAAAGTATCTACCTTTGACTCATCATCCATTGCAGCAAGTACATGCTCTGTCATCAGCTGTGCATTATTGCCCGGCTGAACCTCACAGTAAAGCGGCCAGTTAAAGTATGCAAGCGGCTGATTCTCACGAATTTCTAAAGATGCATCGCTTGTATCCTGCTTGGAGTACTCTGCATTTACATTAACAATCTTCATTGCGATTTCCGGATGCTCATAGCCCTTTCTAACTGCAACAAAGCCTGCATAAGACTGTGTATTGATTGCCTGAATCTTTCCATCCTCTCCTACTGGTGCTGATACATTGATCCACTCAGCATCATCAGTTGCGTAGCTTGATGTAAGTGCTGTATTAAATGGTGCCCACCACGGTCCGATAAACGCACCGCACTTTCCGCTAGAGATCAGTGCTACAATGTCATCGTTTGTTCTTGTTGTGAACTGCTGATCAATTAAACCTTCTGTATACCAACTATTTAACAGTGTCAGCGCATCCTTCATTTCTTCCTGAACTGAACCATATACGGCAGTTCCATCCTCAGCAGTAATCCAGATGCTCGGATATGCACCAAATGCAGTGAAAATATTGTCAATTCCAAATGTATTATTAGGATAGCCGCCATATACGTCAGAACGCATTGCAAGACCAATGGTATCAGCCTCTCCATCTCCATCTGGATCATCATTGATAAACGCACGAAGCATATCAGCAACTTCATCCATTGTGGAAGGCTCTTCAAGGCCAAGCTTATCAAGCCAATCCTTTCTCACCCACAGAAAATCCTGTCCATCACTCAACTGTGTCTTTGGAATTGCCATGATCTTTCCATCAAATGTCACGGTATTTAACGGATTATTGTCGCCATAGCTCTCATAAGATTCCTTTACAGTATCACAAGCTGAGTTATTATATACATCGGTCAGATCCTCTATCATGTCGTTTTCAACAAGCTCTACCAGTGTTGAATAATCTGGAACATGAATGATATCCGGCAGACTCTGGCTTGCAATTGCAAGAGCCAGCTTCTGATTATAATCATCGCCCATCGTTGCTTCAAAATCATTTTCATTCTGAATATTTAACAGTTCCTTCAAGTAGCGGGTGTATGCATTATTCTCTGGTGTATCATTTTCATATGGTGTTCCTGCAAGCACATCAGCACCCTGATTTGTAAGTGAATATCCTGTGGTGTAAGTAACCAATTCATCATACTTTCCATATGGATCATTTGCTGCCTCATCGGCAAAAGCAAATCCACAAACAGATGTGGTGGTCAGTGCAGCTGTCAGCATCATTGCAAAACTCTTTTTCATTATAAATAACTCCTCCATTTTTTCTATCATTTCTTAAGCATTGCGCATTGCTTTGTTGTAAAAAATATATCAAAAAAACAGACAACGGTATATATAAAAAATACGGAAAACATATCAGAAAAACGGACAGTCATGTTTTTATTGTGAATAATTCAGATATATTTGACAAATCTGATGACATTCTATTATACTATAGGCACAAATCACGGTAAATGCATTAAAAACAGAATACATAAAAGGGGGAACAATATTATGTACCGTATGCTGATTGTCGATGATGAGAAAAATGAGCGCGACTGCATTCTGTATCTTCTTAAAAACTGCGGCTTTGAGTTAGAGATTAAAGAAGCTGATGATGGCGTAGAGGCACTGCAGATTCTAAAGATCTGGCCAGCCCATATTTTATTTACCGATGTTCAAATGCCGCGCATGGACGGACTTGAACTGATACGTGAGGCTCTTAATCTATATCCTGATATTCGTCCAATTATTTTCAGCGGCTATGCAGATTTTGCCTATGCTAAAACTGCCATATCACTTGGTGTGGAAAATTATATTTTAAAGCCTGTTGTGCCAGAAGAGTTTACTAAGACGCTTTCCTCATTGATTGGTCAGCTCGATGAGGATCAGGCAAACATGCACATGCAGGAAAACCAAAAGCTGTTTCTTCTTCAATATTCTTTACAGCTTGCGATCTTTGGAAATTTTGATAAAACAAAAGCAGAGCCTTTTATATTGGAACAATTTTCTGCTTTTCGCTATATGGTGATGTTTACTTTTAAAAATGATTTTTTAATGCATCAATCTGATGCCTTTTTCGATGATCTGCGAAGTTTTCTTACACCTGAAGCAGTATCAGTCAATATTTCGCCTGAGCAAGCTGTTTTATTTGTTCGCAATCCGATTCTTGATGCCAGACATTTCTGCACACGTATTCTTAATCACATTAAGAGTACTTTTCTTGTTGACTGCTGCATTGCAGTTACAAAGCCATTACCTGAATATGATTCCTTCAATCAGGCATTTTCTGCTCTTGAGCAGCAAATGGAACAGCGTTTTTTTCTGCCAGATACCCTTATTTTTCTTCCAGACACTACACAAACACAGCGTTTGGAAAATTCAGAGGATGATTCTGAGTTGCTTCCTCTGATAAAAAATGCCATTGCCGCTCGAAGCCGTACACTTTTGGAAGAATATCTTAGTCATCTGTTCGACAAATATAAGCTTGCTGTCAACCAGTCTCAAATTTACGTCAAATTTCTTTTTTCTAATGTGCTGACCATCCTTTATCCAGCCATTCCAGATGATGCACTTTGTAATTTTTCACCGCTTGAGGCCATGATTGCCAATCTATATCTTCAGCCTGATATTTCTGAGATTATTCGTATCGTAAAAGAAGTATCTAAACCTGTTTTGGATTCATTTTCTGCCGGAACGGATACAATGCGAAAAGAAGTAGCTTGCGCTATCTCGTACATTGCCAATCATTACAGCGAAGATCTTTCTGCAGAAGTGCTTGCCTCTGCTGTCTACCTGACACCAGATTATTTAAGCCGGCTCTTTAAAAAGGCCACTGGAAAAAGCATCTCTCAGTATATTCGTCAGTACCGCATGGAAAAAGCAAAGGATGCCTTGCTTCACACCAGAAAAAAGGTGATTGACATTGGCATTGAGTCTGGATACCCTAATTATTCATATTTTTGTCAGAGCTTTCGCGAATACTTTGGAAGCTCACCTGAAAAATACAGACAGGAGCATACTCTATGATTCAGAAAATTAAACAGTGCTTTAACAATATCAAATACCGCAGCAAGCTCATACTTCTTTGCATTCTTGTAAGCTTTCTTCCTCTGTCTGTCATGGGATTTTTCTGCTATAATCAAACCATTAATTTACTTCGTACACGCGAGTTGGACTCACTAGAATCTTCTATATTATCTGTGTCAAACTCACTTGACTCAAAGGTGAATACTTACCAAAATCTGCTTGCATATTTAGCAAACTCCAATGTGCTTGCAGAATTTTCTTCTTACAATGAGGCAAACGCATATGACCAGTATGAATATTTAAATTATACAATGGATGTTTTCCTAAATACCACATACCTGCAGCACCCAGAAATTTCTCAGATCACAATCTACAATGCAGATGGAGATATGACACACGGCAAACAGCTTCGTCCAATCAGCGATTTGGAAAATGAATCCTGGTATTTTCCTGAAGCAATTTCATATCAGCCTGCCTGGTATAAAAAGAAAGATGGAACACTTTGCGTTATCCAATACTTATGTGATCCTTATATTACATATATACGCTCCTATTCAAAAAACTGCATTGCTATCCAATTAGATCCAAATCTTTTATTTGGCGAACTTGATCAGACTGCTGATGACTTCCATATCCAGGTTGATTCACCAAGACAGACACTTTTTTCCTATAAGTCTGCATCCCTCTTGGAAAATTCTGCAGAGCTTCGCAGCTGGGTTACAAGAACAAGTCCTGTAAATGCCTGCGGTTGGACTGTAACACTTGAACGTCCTGAAAAAATTGTTTTTGCCTCCGTGCGTAAGATGGGACGTGTCATTATGGCTATTTTATTTATCTGTGCTGTCATTATATTCTCGATCACTCAGCTATTTACCAACTTTTTTGAGCAGAAAATCAGTGCTCTCCACTATTATCTGCAGCGCATTAAGGAAGGTCATCTTGATTATCATATTCATGATGACAGTACAGATGAACTCGGTGATCTGACCAATAATCTTCAGGCTATGATCGACGAAATTAACCGCCTAATTCGCGAAGATTATCAAACAAAGATCGAGCTAAAGGAAACACAATTTAAGGCGCTTCAGGCACAGATTAATCCTCATTTTCTGTACAACTGCTTATCTCTTATTAACAACAAGGCGCTTATGAACAACCAGCCTGAGATCAGCCAGATGTCTCAGCTTCTCTCTGTCTTTTATCGCACGACATTAAATAAAGGAAAGAGCGAAACTCTTCTGCAAAATGAGATAAAAAATGTAACCTCATATATTGATATTCAGCGTCTGCTTCACGACAACATCTTTGACGTGATGTACCAGATTGACCCGAATCTTCCTGAAATCGAAGTTCCCAATCTGCTGTTGCAGCCGCTTGTCGAAAACTCAATTATCCACGGTATCCTTCCAAACAAGACAAAACGTGGTCAACTATTTGTCACTGTCACAAACGTAATGGGTCAGATTTATTTTACGATCATGGATAATGGTGTTGGCATTCCGCAGGAAAAGCTTTCTACCCTTTTGACGACTGACTCCTCCGGTTATGGATTAAAAAATGTTCACGATCGGCTAATTCTTGCATATGGCGAAGGCTCTGGACTGACTATTAACAGCATACCGGGACAAAGCACTATGATCACATTTAAGGTTCCGGTATAATAAGGGGGCTAGAAGCCAGTGGGACAGGTACACTGGCTTTTTTACCGTCCCGCTGGCTTACAAATTAATATATTATGGCAATGGGATTATATACTGCGATCCCAATTATAAATTACATAATAGTGCGTTTCTCCTGTTCCATAACCCGATATAGCTCAAGTTCAAAATCCTGACGATTTTTTTTCAAGATTGTTTGTAATGTGAGACCGACACAAAAAAGCTGCAAAGCGGCAATTAGCAAATAGCCACTTACGATAAGGGTTGGAAAACGCGGAACAAGTCCTGTTAAAAAGTATGTCTTTAACACGGGAACCATTAAAATGCATCCAATGATTGAAAGGAAGCAGCTAATTGCCCCGAAGAAGGCAAGAGGACGATACACATGGTACAAATTTAGAATCGTTTTTAAAATACGAAAACCGTCGAAGTAAGTATTTAATTTTGACTCACTGCCAGTAGGGCGATCTTTATAATCAATTGCCAGATTTTCGATTTGCAGGTGTTTGTCAATCGCGTGAATGCTCATCTCTGTTTCAATTTCAAATTTTTGAGACAGCACAGGGAAGGTCTTGACAAAACGATAGCTGAAAGCGCGATATCCAGTCATGATATCCTTTATATTACTATGAAAAAGTCGGTTAATTGTACTTCGCACAAAAATATTTCCTGCATTGTGGAAAAGCCGCTTATTTTCCTGAAAATAGGTAGAGGACAGGCGATCTCCAATTACCATATCTATGTGCTGACTTAATACCATATCAGCCATTTGTAAACCTGCCTGTGCTGGGTATGTATCATCACCATCCGTTAAAATATAGCAATGTGCGTCAATTTCTTGAAACATGCGTCGGACAACATTTCCTTTTCCTTGCTGAGGCTCATGGCGGACAATTGCTCCTGCCTGTGCTGCAAGCAAAGCGGTATTGTCACTGGAATTATTATCGTATACATAGATTTTGGCATCAGGAAGAGCCATCTTAAAATCAGTTACTACTTTTTGTATGGTCATGCTTTCGTTGTAGCATGGAATTAGTACAGCAATTTTATCCATTTAAATCGTATGCCTTTCTGTTTTATTTTGTTTTTTAGGACAATTATTTTGCGATTTTCTGCTTTGCCTCTTGAATATTTATGTATTCTTCTATTCCATTTTTGTTAAATTAATATTCTTAAAAGCAATCAGTGTTTGCACGACAGCGATAATTGCAAGAACAGAGAATACCTGAGCCAATGGATATGCACCACAAAGATACATATAAGCAATCGAAGAACAAGAGCGAAGCTCATTGTAGGCAACTCCAGCATATAAACATAGAAGTCCACCTGCAATGCCAGATAACATAAGAAGAATGGATGCATTTTGCTTTTGTTTTTTGATAAAAAACAAAAGCAATAAAATCAGAGAACAAATTTTTCCAATCGAAGCGAGTGGCATTGAAATAATTCGGAAAATTCCAGCCAGCGAGTTAAAAAAAATGTAGGAAAAATTTGAATCAATATATGCCAATGAATCAGAATATATATACGAATCAATACTTGAGACTGCTCTCACTGCATGCCTTCCGGTAATCCACTCAAAACGGGCAATTCCGTCACTGCCGTCATCAACTGCGATGCGATCTAGCAGGAAAAGTTCATTTTCAGAGGAAACATAAGCATCTGCTTGGGCAATAGTACTTAATAAGCTGCTAAGCATTCCAGGCTGCCATGGCGGCATCAAAGCAGATGGCATAGTGGCTTTTTGTCTTAACTTTCCATTTTTAAAAGCTATTTCAATTTCATTATAAATCGCTTGATAAAATCTATCTGCTGTTCGCCCATCTTTATAATATCCTTCAAGTTGAACTGCATCACGCAATGCCCAGAAAAACCAGCCATTTTCTACATTCCCGCATTTCTTATTTTCTTCGATGCGTCCTGATTGAGCCGCATATAAATCCATCACCGCATCCAGAGAATCTTGTATTGAAGCAAGTGTCGGACTGATTTCATACACTTTTTCGATTTTTTCTCTGCCGATAGACGTGTAAGGTGTAGGTTCTTCCATATCAATAGCATATAATGCTTTCATTACTTTAGGAAAAGCACCGTGGGTTAATTCGTTGTCAGTCCAACTGTTGTACACAACTCCATTTATCAGCGTAATCGGAAGACGACACGCAGGTAATGCGAGAAATGGAAGAAGTAAAATGATGATGTATTGAACTCTTTTTTTGCATGTGACATTATGAAAAAATCCATGAATAATTGCTTTCAAAAAGATGACAACAGCCGATACTATAAGAAATGGAACAACCCATATGGTATCTTCTCTGCTGAACCAAAGGCTTATAAATCCACAGGTTGTCACAATAGCCCATTTCATTGAAAATTTTTTACCATATTGATATCGCAAATAAAAGCCTAATTGTCCACCGAAAACAAGAAGAACCTGAGCAGGTGTGATGCTGTTTCGGTAAACTCGCTGAATAACTTCAGAGGATGCCATAATCGGATTAAAAAGCATTAGCAGGTAAAAAGGATAAATCGTCCATTGAAAACAAATCACTGGTCGAATGGCTCTCAAAAATAGGTAGCACGAAAGTGCATAGAAAATCTGTACACATGAAATAAAATCAATGTGAAAAAACTTTCCTACCGCCAGAAAAAATGGGAAAAAGCAACCCTTAGCTAATGTATAATGGTTGTAACCACCAAGCCAGTTTAGACGTAACAGCTTTTCAGCGATATGAACCATTAGTTGATCATCGGCAAATGCAGTTGTAATAGCATAAATAGTGACATCTTTCATTAAAATTATTTTGATAATAAGAAAAAAGATTGCAAATAGCAAAAATTGCTTATCTTTTGAGTGTGATATTTTGATTCGAATCATTGTATGAGTTCCTCCACAAGTCTGCGAATCGTATCGAAATCATCTGAATTCAATAATCGGTATAACTTTGGCGCTTCAGTTTGTGCACCGTTTGAATAATAAAAGTACTGTGATGTAAAGGCACAAATGATACCATTATCAAATTCAATCAAATACGATCCAGTTAAGCTTTCGTAGTTTGCAAGATCCTCGTCAGATGCTTCTTGAAGCGAAAGTGCTTCAATTGCAGAACAAAGCCGATCTTTCATAGCAGAATCGCTTATTGAAAATGTATTGCCTGCATACCCATAGGTGATGGATGTAAAATCGCGATTTATATAAATTTGATGCGCTGTGGTTTCTGAATGCATCTCAGTAGTAATTTCTGACTCTGGCTCAAACTTTGTTTCCAGCAAGGACTCCGATTCTGATTGTGTTTCCACCAATGTAGGGCGTAAAGGATGATTGTCCAGATGATTGTTCATATTTTTATGTACTATAGACCAAATAAGAGAAATGGACAGAATAAAGGCAGCAGCGGCAATACATACGGCAGTACAGAGATATTTTTTTCTGCGTTCTTTTTGAAAAAAATGTTTCATTTTCACTGTTTCATAATCACTCATAGCTTCTGTAATCCAGCGATCATCAACATAGGATAACGCGCGCATGATCAATTCATTCATAGTAGACTCCTTCCTTTTTAAGATATTTTTTCAATGATTCCCGCGTCCGGTAAAGTTGTGTTTTGATATTGCTTTCTGGTATGCCGTATTGATTAGAAAGCTCTCGAATCGACAATCCTAACCAGTAGCGTTTCATGAAAAGAATTCGCCTGGGAGCAGAAAGTGATTCTAAAAATACAGATAACGCTTGTCCAAGCTCCCATTCTTCGGTTCCACTTTTAAGTTTTGTATCAGGAATAGTTTCGCTCATTTCTGAGGTTAATTCAACAATACAGCTGTGTCGCTTTTTAGCTTTTTGCCATTCAATACGATCAAAGGCATCACACCTACAGATACGCATTAAATAGGCAAGAAAATTAGTGGGGCGAGTGGGCGGAACGGTGTTCCAAGTCTCAAAATAAGTATCATTTTTGCATTCTTCAGCATCCTCATGACAATTTAAAATTCTCATGGCAAGCTTTGATAAATGATTTCCATATTTATTATCTGTTTCAAAAATGGCGGATTCTTTTCGATCAAAAAACAGATCAATAATATCCTCGTCATTCATAATAAAAAATCCTTTCTAAACTAAATTGATTTATTTACTTATTAATTGTGCCTCTATTATATATGTCGGGAAAATGATATGAAAGGTTTCAAAAAAAATAAAAACTAGTAAAGCCAGCGGGACAGGTGCACTGGCTTTTTTCCCGTCCCGCTGGCTTACAAATTAATATATTATGGCAATGGGATTAATATACTGCGATCCCATTATAATAAATTTCATATTGCAAAACGTCCGTTCTGATATTACAAATATTTTTGAAAGTAAAAATTTTAACGTGCAAAAGATAAGGTAGCTTGGCTTCAAACTCGTTTAAATTTAAGTGATTTGATTTCAAGTGAATAACGTACACCCGATAAAATCCAAAATATTGTAAGGCTCATCATAATCTTGAACAACCCCGCCCAACGTGTCGGACGAGGATTCCATTGCAGCCGTCAGGATTTCTCACCTCGGGCTGTT
>NZ_JAXWCK010000050.1:0-33224 GCF_037349415.1 Anthropogastromicrobium sp. | reverse complement strand
TAACAAATGAGAAGTTTATCCAATTTGCCGAACCGGAGCCGGACGAAGAACACCCTCTTACCGTCTGCGGTCAGACCGTTCTATTGAGCAACGCCTCCCTTGCCAACGCGATCTCTGTTTTGCCGGAGCAGACACGGGAAGAAATCCTGCGCTATTACTTTCTGCATCAGTCGCAGCGCGTGATCGGCGCGTGTATTGGCCGGTCACGCAGCACAGCAGGGCGGCATATCCAGATTGCCTTGCGGAAACTGCGGGAGGAAATGGAGAGATACCGCCATGAGTAAACTTCTCCCTTACGAAACTATTATCAAAGCGTGTGAGGGCGACCCGGAAGCCGTGAACGCTGTCCTGCTCCACTACGCCGGATATATCCGCTCTTTCTCCAAGGTGAACGGACAGGTCAATGCCGAGGTGGAGGAAATAATATAACACAAAGTATGAGCAAGGCTGGCTGTCCTTATGATAATGCTCCGATGGAAAGATTTTATAATACTTTCAAAAGCAATTTTTATAACGTAACTTCATTTTCAAATGTAGAGGTGATGGATGAACTCACTACTAAATACATAAATTGGTACAACTATGTTCGCCCTCATTCACACAATAATTATTTAACACCAATGGGGGCTCGTTACAAATAGGTATTTATCGAACAAAGTGTTACAAAAAAGCTTGACCAGTACATATTGTTTGATGTTAAACATGCTACAGTAAGTGAACATATCACCAATATTCTTGCTTCAGGAGAATTAGATGAGACTTCTGTCGGTTTTTCCGACAAAAGTTCGGTAGGAAGAAAACCGAATATATATAACCTGGATATGATTTTATCCGTTGGATATCGAGTTAATTCTAAAAGAGGTATAGCTTTTAGAAAATGGGCAAATAATGTTCTTAAACAATATATTATGAAAGGCTATGCTATCAATGAAAAGCGTTTGCAGGCATTAGAAAAAATAATTGATATACAGAGCAGAATGCTTGCCGATGCACTTGATATAGAGGAACTGCTTGATAGCTAACTAACGATTTGCCCGTGGGAGAGATCCTGCGGGCATTTTTGTATCTTTTCTATGAACTCTATTGATTTTGCTTGTCTAATATAGTAGACTATACATAGAGTCTAATGGCGTAGACAAGGAGGCTATGAATATGGATTTTCCGAAGATTCACGAAAGCGAATATCGTTTTTGTTTGATTATGTGGGAGTATGAGCCGGTTACTGCTGCCCAGCTTGTAAAGCTCTGCCAGGAACAACTTGGTTGGAAGCGAACCACCACTTATACTGTTATCAAGCGCCTTGGAGAGCGTGGCGTATTAAAGAATGATAACAGCGTCATTACATCGCTCGTTTCTAAAGATGAAGCACAGGCGTATGAAATTGACGAACTGGTTGAGAAAAAATTTAAGGGTTCTTTGCCCGCATTCATCGCTGCTTTTACGAAGCATCAGGATATGTCCGAAGATGAACTCGATGAAGTGCAGCGTATGATTGACTGCATCAGGAAAGGAGGTTCGCAATGAACGAACTTTTTTTGAAGATCATCAACATGAGCATATCGGCAAGCTGGCTTGTATTGGCTGTGCTGATTCTCAGATTCGTTCTGAAGAAAGCTCCCAAATGGATCAATGTTCTGCTGTGGGGCATTGTAGCCATCAGATTGATTTTCCCATTCTCTTTTGAAAGCACATTGAGCCTAATTCCAAGTGCCGAAACCATTCCACTGAACATAGGCATGGATACCACCCCTACCATCAATAGCGGAATAAGTGCAATAAACAACGCAGTTAATCCCATCATCAGCCAGTCCAATACGCCGATGGCTGGTGCCAGTGTAAATCTGCTGCAAATCACTATTGGTATCTATGAATACATCTGGATTTTCGGCATGATTGCACTTGCGCTATATACGGCTATCAGCTATTGGCGTTTGCGCCGTAAAGTTGATACTGCTGTTCGCTACAAGGACAACATTTTCCAGAGTGAGAATGTAAGCTTTCCGTTTGTGCTTGGCATCATTAAACCAAGAATCTATCTCCCGTTCAAAATGAACGGTCAGTATCTGGAATACGTTGTTGCCCATGAGCAGGCGCACATTTGTCGTAAAGACCATTGGTGGAAACCCCTTGGTTTCCTTTTGCTGATGATCCATTGGTTCAATCCTCTGATGTGGCTGGCTTATGTTCTGCTGTGCCGTGACATCGAGCTTGCTTGTGATGAAAAGGTCATCAAGGAGCTTGGCAACGAGCAGAGAGGCGATTATACACAGGCACTTGTGGCATGCAGCGTAAATCGTCGTATGATTGCTGCTTGTCCACTCGCTTTTGGTGAGGTTAGTGTTAAGGAGCGTGTGAAGTCTGTGATGAATTATAAGAAGCCTGCGTTCTGGGTTATTATTATTTCGGTCATTGTTTGTGTCGGCGTCGCAGTTTGTTTCCTGACTAATCCCAAGCAAGATAGCTATACATTGCGAATTGTTGTTCCCGCAGGAAGTCAAGAGAAATTTGTATATACGGATGAGGAAGTCAGCACAATAAGAAATTCAATTAAAATATGGTCTGGTGATGGATTGGGTGATACGGAAGTCATTTTATCTCCAGTCAACAAAACAACAGAAACCAGATACACAGCCACTTATCTTACACATGGTATGCCTGTGGAATTTGATGCAGAAAAAGATACGTGGTTTAAGATTGGTGTGAATATGCAGAACTCCACCAATGAGGACATTATTGTTTATGTTGAAGTAGAAAATGTAGAAGTGCGTATTGTGGATGAGATAAATTCCGTAATAAAGTGGTTTGATTACACAGAGAACCCCTCTGCCATGGATGATGAATCAACTATAAATCTTCCAATATATCCAGATGTTACTTTCAGCTACAACCAGGCACAGATAATTGCGTCAAAACCCTTTGACACCTCAGAACTTACCGACCATACAATTTTGATTACCGGAATGCCAATTTGGAATGCGTACTTTGCAGATCTTACCGGTGATGACTATCCAGAAATCTGTGCTACATATACCTTTGGTTCTGGCATCATTGATAGTCGCATAATCATATATGACTATGCAAAGGGATCAAGCTATGAGCTGTCTGATCGAGGATATTTCGATTTTACCCTCAGATTGAATGAAGCTGACGGATACCTCTATGTAGATAAAACGAAATATAATACTGATGAACTGGTAGAAACTGGCCGATTAGTTTTCAAGAATAATTGTATTCAGATTGAAGGTTTTTCCAATGAAGCGAATTAGGTGTTCCAAGCTGAAATCCTTGAAACTTATCCTGCATGAATTGCGGATGTTTATAGCATCAAAGTTGCAGCAGAAAAGGGTAGACTAAACTGATTTGAACTAAATTTTGCCGGAAATATATCTTTACAAAATAAAGTAAGGAAGAAATAAGATTAATATACTACTGCATCATTTGCTGTAAATTTTTCCAGAGAGTTTTCCTTAGTCTGAACACAGACAAATGAAATTCCAGCATCCTCAGCGGCAAAGAACTGACGCTTTGCGGAAGGAGAAATTCTGATCCAATCACCAGCAGCGAGAGTAATTTCCTCTCCGTCAATAATAACTTTTCCCTTGCCAGAAAGGATACCGTAAACTTCTTCGTTTGTTTTATGAGAATGTACGAAAGGAACATTAGCTCCTGCAGGAAGATTATTAATACTTATTTCAGCACCTGTGAGAGAAAGGGCTTCGTGAAGTTCAACTCGACCTTCATTTCCGATATTTGTTTTTGCATAGTTTGTCATGGTATATACCTCCATTTTTCTTATTTCAGATTGTTCCCTTTGAGAACACGCAGGAGCGAGCCAAAAATATACTTCTTAATTTTGGAAAAGAAATTGATGTGTGCGGATGTATTTTTGATGAAGCACTGTTTGGATTAGGCGGATTTGCATGGAGAGCATTTTATGTTGATGCGGCGGGGATGGAGCATTCAGGTGGATAAGCTCCGTGATGAAATCTGGAAAAATCATCCCCAAATCATACTAGAGGATTTTGATTTTTATAATACAGAGATTTTTAATCATTGTGAAAATAGCAATCATGTGCTGATGGCGATTCCAGGATGGCCAACGTGCATCCTTTGTTAAAGGTAATACCCGTGGAATGGGAGTACAGCATTTCTTATGGATTGCTTCATAATCAGGCTCCATCGGAGCTGGTTAAAAGATTCATCTCGGCGGCAGTAAAGGCTGCCAGGGAATAAATGACAGGAAAGGTGGTGTGGCAACGTGTATAATCCTCAACTGGAAACATTCTTGCGTGTGGCAGACGCAGGCAGTTTTAATAAAGCAGCGGAAGAATCTCACATAACTTCTACTGCGGTGATTAAGCAGATTAACCTCCTGGAAGAATCTTTGGGGTTGAAATTGTTTGAGAGAACGCATCGGGGACTGCATCTGACAAAAGCCGGAAAGTCCTTATACCAAGATTCCAAGTATATTATCCAGTATTGCAAGGACTCCGTGACACGGGCTAAAAATGCGATGCAGGAAGATAGCAATGTGATTCGGATCGGAACTTCTCCGATTACACCGGCACAGCTTCTGATGCAGCTATGGCCGAAGATACAGGAGCAATGCCCAGATATTAAATTCCAGATCATTCCCTTTGAGAATACACCGGAAAATGCCAGAGAAATTTTAAGAAACCTGGGCAAAAACATAGATGTGGTCGGTGGGATTTTTGACGAGACAATGCTGGATCTGCGTAGCTGCGCCGGGCTGGAATTATCCCGTGAACCGCTTTGCTGTGCGGTGTCAGTGCATCACCCATTGGCGGCAAAGGATAAATTAAAGATAGAAGATCTGTATGGGGAAAATCTTTTCCTCATGCACCGGGGGTGGAGCCGTTATGTGGATAAGCTTCGGGACGATCTGTGGAAGAACCATTCCCAGATTCATATTATTGATTTTGATTTTTATGATGTAAATATTTTTAACCGTTGCGAGAATGGCAATGATATTCTGATGGCGATTCCAGGATGGGCCAATGTGCATCCTTTGCTAAAGGTGATTCCGGTGGAATGGGAGCATTACATTCCGTATGGATTGCTTCATTCACCACAGCCGTCAAAGACTGTGGTGCGTTTTTTGGCAGCGGCAAAAGCCGCAGCTTCTAAATAAGACTTAAAACCTTCGGGTAATATCTGATGAACGAAACGAGACTTCTTATGAGGTCTCGTTTTCTTTATACTATAACCAGAACAAACGGAAAGGATGGTGGAATGCTTGAAAAGGGCTGTATGGATGACAGCGGTTACTTGTTTGCTGATTTGCCTTGCAGGTTGCAGTGGGAATTTGGATACAGCTCCGGAAACGAGTGCAGCTTCTGATGCCACCAGCAAATCAAGACTAGAAGGGGGCGCATCAATGCAGGAAACAAAAACAAGCGATTATACCGTGGATACTCCCATAGAAGAGATGAGGAATTATCGAAGCAAGGTTATAATGCTTTCGCTTTGATTTACCGTCCCGGCGCACAGACTGCTTGTGAGGATTTGGCAAGGGCAATCAGCTTTGTTTTTGAAAACGCAGAGGAACTGGAAGTAGATACAGACAGCTACTCTTTGTGGGGCGGCTCTGCTGGAGCAAGAATGGCGGCATGGCTCGGTTCTTATGGTCCGGCAGATTTCGGTGGGGCTGAACTACCTCAGCCGGGAGCGGTGATCATGCAGTACACCGGCCATAGTGACTATACGGAGTGCGATCCGCCCACCTTTGCCTGTGTAGGAGAAAATGATGGCATTGCTAACTGGCGAACGATGGAGCAGCGGCTTAACCGCATGGCGAAGCTTGGTATTGACACAGAGTTTCATCATTATCCGGGGCTTAGTCACGGTTTTGGAATTGGAACCGATACGGTGGCCGATGGCTGGGTAGAGGAAGCGATTGCTTTCTGGGAAAAGCAAATGAAATAATACAGGAGGAATCAAAATGAACAACTTTATTTTTGAAAACGCAACGAAGGTCTATTTTGGAAAAGGCTGTGTCAAGGAATATCTGGCGTGCCTGACAAAGCAATATGGCGATACTGTGATGCTCTGCTATGGCGGCGGTTCCATTAAGAAAAACGGAGTGTATGAGGAAGTAATGTCTATCCTCACTGCCGCAGGAAAGACGGTGATCGAGTTTCCGGGAATCATGGCAAATCCTACTTACGCAAAGGTGCTGGAAGGCACAAAGCTGGCAAGAGAAAACAATGTAGGTTTGTTGCTGGGCGTAGGCGGCGGCAGTGTGATGGATTGCTGCAAAGCAATTTCCATTGCGGCCAGATATAAGGGAGATGTTTGGAAAGATTTCTGGGAAAGAGCGGGTATTTTTGACTTTGAGCCGCTTCCCCTTGGGGTGATCGTTACCGTGGCAGGTACTGGCAGCGAGTGTAATGGCGGTGCGGTCATTACCAATGAGGAATTGAAAATAAAGACCGGACGGGACTACCCTCAGTGCAATCCCCTGTTTGCCTTGCTTGATCCTACCTACACTTACAGTGTACCGGAATTCCAGATGGCATCCGGAGGTTTCGATATTCTTTCCCATATCATGGAGACTTATTTCAGCGATCCGGATGCAGCCAATGTGTCCGATGATATTTCCGAAGCATTGATGCGTGGCGTGATCCGCGATCTGCGGGCAGCTATTAAGAATCCGGAGGATTACACAGCGAGAAGTAATCTGATGTGGGAATCGACTATGGGTGAAAACCGTATCATCAAGCTGGGAAAACGGATGGATTTTGAATGCCACCAGATGGAACATCAGCTTGGGGCATATACGGACTGCAACCATGGTGCAGGGCTGGCCGTACTGCATCCGGTGTATTACCGCCATATCTACAAAGAAGGATTGGCAAAATTCAAGCAGTTTGCTCTGAATGTCTGGGGAGTTTCTGCTGATGGAAAGACAGATGAGGAAATCGCTCTGGCCGGTATTGAGGCGCTGGAAGATTTCATCGTTGAAATTGGACTGCCGGTATCTTTGCAGGACTTGGGAGTGGATGAGAACACTGACCTGAAAGCGATTGCAGACTCCTGTGTCATCATGCCCGGCAGTTACAAAAAAATGACCCATGAAGAAATCTATGCGATCTTCAAAGAATGCTTTTAAGCACGAAAGGAGCTGACAAGAATGAAAAAATTGATCGCATTACTTTTAAGCCTGATGCTTGTATTCAGTCTTGCCGCCTGTGGTAACAATCCGCAGGCAGCAGAAACAGAGCCTGCCACTTCTACACCGGTGAGTGAAGAAACTCAGGAGCCTGAAACATCGGAAGAAACAGAAGCTGCGGATACGGAAAGCACTGGTGGAAAGACACTGGTTGTTTATTACTCCGCATCTGGAAATACCGAGAATGTGTCAAATGTAATCGCAAAAACCCTGGGAGCCGATTTGTTTGAACTGGAACCCGTGGAGCCGTACAGCAACGATGACTTGAACTGGACAAACGATGATAGCCGAGTAACCAGAGAGCATGAAAATGAGGACGAAAGAGATGTGGAGCTTGTATCCGCAACAGTCGATAATTGGAGTGAATACGATACGGTATTCATCGGCTACCCAATCTGGTGGGGTATCGCCGCATGGCCAGTTGATGAATTTATCGAGACCAATGATTTTACCGGTAAAACAGTCATTCCGTTTGCTACATCTGCAAGCTCCGGTATGGGACAAAGCGGCGAACTGCTTGCAGAAATGGCAGGAACCGGTGACTGGCAGGAAGGCCAGCGTTTCCGTTCTGGTGCTTCTGAGGATGATATTGTTGCCTGGGTGGAAGGCTTAGGTTTGTAAAGGAGATGCGGTCTATGAAAGAAATACATGATATGTGTGAGTTAGAGAATACAAGCATTTTTCCTATCGGGGACGAAAATTCTGCTTTTGCGCAGCACTTCGATGGAAAGAGCAATTTGAACATGATTTCAACGCAACAGGTTGTGATTGGAAATGTTACCTTTGAGGCGGGCTGCCGAAATCACTGGCATATCCATCACGCAAAAAAGGGTGGCGGTCAGATTTTGTTAGTCACTGCAGGCCGTGGTTACTATCAGGCATGGGGAGAAGTACCCAGAGAGCTTCGTCCGGGAGATGTTGTAAATATTTCGGCAGAGGTGAAGCACTGGCATGGGGCAGCCCCCGATTCGGCATTTCAGCATCTGGCAGTCGAGGTTCCGGGAGAAGAAACCTCGACGGAGTGGTGCGAAGCAGTAGATGAAAATGAGTACAGTAAATTGTAAAATTTGGAGAAGCTCCAATAGAAAGGATGGTAAAGATGGCAAAGAAGCAGACAGCAGGAAGGGATAAATTAGGGGCGCTGGCTCCGAAATTTGCAGAGCTGAACGATGATGTTCTGTTTGGAGAAGTCTGGTCGAGAGAGGAACAGCTTTCCGCAAGAGATCGGAGCATGGTCACAATAGCAGCCTTGTTTTCAGCAGGCTTATACCCACAACTGAAATCTCATCTGGAGCTTGGTAAAGAGCATGGGATCACGAAGGAAGAAGCAGTGGAAATTGTCACGCAACTGGCATTTTACTGCGGATGGCCGAAGGCGTGGAGTACGTTTCCGCTGATTCGGGAAGTGTATGGCGAAGAATAGGAACGGGTACCTATGAGAAAAACAGTATTTATTGTGATGGCTGCTCTGTTGCTCCTTGGCATGACCGCCTGCGGAAACAGCATGGAGCAGCAACCGTCACAAACAGAAAATATAGAGCAGGAGCAAACAGTGACAGAGAACACACAGACAGAAGTTGATACGGTGGATGACGAGCAGAGAAACAATTTAAGTGGAACCATTCCAGATGAACTGGAATACATTCCGGATGGATACAGAAGTCCGTCAGAGCATCCGGGAACTTTGGAAAAGCTGACCTATAAGACGTGGGAGTCCTTCTCCTATGAGGATCATGCACAGGAACTGACAAAAGAAGCCTGGGTATATCTCCCCTACGGCTATTCTGAGGAACAAAAGTATAATGTGTTTTATTTGAGCCACGGTGGCTGGTCAAATGAAACAAGCCTTATGGGAACCGATGAGGCCACCCATTCCTTCAAATATGTAATCGATCATGCCATCGAGGACGGCAAAATACAGCCGCTCATCATTGTCCTGCCTACTTACAACAATACCAGCGGTGAGGACAGCGGGAATTACAGCCTTGCGCTGCAATTAACCGATCAATTTCATAACGAACTGCTGAATGACCTCGTTCCTGCGGTGGAGAGCAAATACAGCACTTATGCAGAAGATACCACATCGGATGGTTTGATTGCTTCCAGTGATCACCGTGGATTTGGTGGTTTCTCTATGGGTTCTGTAAATATATGGTGTACTTTCCGGTATGGTCTTGGCTATTTTCGTTACTTCATGCCCATGAGTGGCGGCCCTGCCGCAAGCGTGGAAACAATTGAAAAAAAGGGGCGTGCCAAAGCCCATATTGTGGAGGTGTTGACCGAAGCAGTACATATAGATTATCTTGCGTATCTTCGTAAAAAAGAAATTTCCTATATTTTTGCTGGCAAGGATACTCTTGACTGTTGGATTCTTTTGGAGAAACTTTACCGTCTCTTTTCTATTGAACGGCTGATGATTGCTGGTGGTGGATTGATGAACTGGTCATTCGTACAGGAGGATTTACTGGATGAACTGAGTATTGTTATGGCTCCGGTTGCGGATGGAAGTACACGGGCAGTATCTATTTTTGAAAAAGCAGATTTCCTTTCGGCCCGATCTCCGGCAGTCTTCAAATTAAAGGAAGCAAAAACTCTGGATGGAGATACGCTCTGGCTTCGATATACGCGCCGGTAACGAAAAGCAGTACAGCCCGTAATAAGCTGTGCTGCTTTTATTACGAGTGCAAACCTTGGGGTTGGAACTGATGAACAACTGGAGACTTCTGTTTTGAGAACCATGTGATAAAATGGAAGAAACAGAACAAGAAGAATCTTAGAAGTTGGAGGAATCCCTTATGAAAGCATTACTTGTGAACGGCAGCCCAAGAGCAAAAGGATGCACTTATACTGCCCTGACTGAACTGGCAAAGACGCTGGAAGCGGAAGGCATTGAGACCGAAATCATCCATGTTGGAAACAAAGATGTGCGTGGTTGCATTGCCTGCCGTAAATGCCACTCTACTGGCAGTGGGAAATGTGTGTTTGATGATATTGTGAATGAAGTAGCTCCAAAATTGGCGGAGGCAGACGCATTCGTCATTGGCTCTCCGGTGTACTTTGCCTCCCCGGCTGGCGGCGTTGTGTCTTTCCTGGATCGGCTGTTCTTCAGCACGCTGAACACAGACAAAACCATGAAGGTGGGAGCTGCGGTAGTTTCCTGCCGACGGGGAGGAAATACGGCCACCTTTGATATGCTGAACAAGTATTTTACCATGAATGGAATGCCGATTGTAAGCAGCCAGTATTGGAACATGGTATATGGCGGCAGGCCGGAGGAAGTGCTGGAAGATAAAGAAGGCTTACAGACTATGCGTACTTTGGGACGCAACATGGCCTTTCTGATGAAAAGCATCCAAATGGGAAAAGAGAAGCTGGGGCTGCCGGAAAAAGAGCCTGCTATCTTTACCAACTTTCATAATAACATTTCATAACCGGAGGGAGATAAAATGCAGAAGAGAAATTTAGGAAAAAGTATGAAGGTATCTTCGGTAGGGTTGGGCTGTATGGGCATTACCCATGCCAGTGGTACACCGCTGACAAAAGCGGAAGGAATGAAAGTGTTGGAATCGGCGCTGGAAATCGGCTATAACTTTTTTGATACAGCCGAGTGCTATACCGGAACCAATCCGGATGGCACGGTGGCTTATAATGAGGAGGTTGTGGGCGCTGTTCTAAAGCCGGTGCGCAATAAAGTTATTTTAGCGAGTAAGTGCGGAGTTACTCATGGCAAAGACCATTTGATTATGGACAGCAGGCCGCAGAGCATTCGCAAAGCACTGGAGGGCAGCCTGAAACGCCTGGGCACAGACTACATCGACTTATATTATCAGCACCGGATCGATCCTAAGGTAGAGCCGGAGGAAGTGGCGGGCACCATGTCCGATTTGATGAAGGAAGGAAAAATCAGGGCATGGGGTATTTCAGAGACAGATGAAGCGTATTTGCGTCGGGCGCATAGCGTTTGCCCTGTGACGGCGATTCAGAACCGTTACTCTATGATGGCTAGATGGTATGAGAATCTGTTCCCTGTGGTGGAAGAACTGGGGATCACTTATGTGGCATTCTCCCCGCTGGCAAACGGCTTTTTAAGTGGGCAGTACAACGAAAAATCCAGTTTTGAAAAGGGTGCAGATTTCCGCAGTAATATGCCTCAGTATACTCCGGAAGGTTTTGAAAAGAGCCGGGAGCTGCTCCAGATGCTGCGTGATATGGCGGCAGAAAAGAATGCGACGCCGGGACAAATCTCTCTGGCGTGGATGCTGTGTAAAAAGCCTTTTATCGTGCCGATTCCCGGCAGCCGGAAACCAGAACGCCTGAAAGAGAACTTTGAAGCGGCAAATATCTGTTTGAGTCAGGATGAAATTGCCGTGATTGATGAAAAGCTGAATACTATGGAACTGCTGGTGTTCGGCGGGCATTAAGAAAAATGAAAGGATGATTTGTGATGAGAAAAAATTTTGGACAGAAAACATGGATGTATCCCATGCCGGTATTGATGATCGGCACCTATGATGAAAATGGAAAGGCCAATCTGATGAATGCGGCGTGGGGCGGTATTTACGACTATAATCATGTGGTGCTTTCCTTAAGCGCAGGTCATAAAACGACACAAAATATCAGGCTAAAAGGGGCTTTTACCATCAGCTTTGCAGATACGCCTCATATGGTAGCCTGCGATTATGTAGGGCTGGTCTCCGGCAATAAGGTTTCTGATAAACTGGAAAAGGCAGGATTTACCACAGAAAAAAGTGCGTTTGTAGACGCTCCGATCATCTGTGAACTGTCGATGGCATTGGAATGCAAGCTGGTGAAATTCAATGAGGACGGCAATATCATCGGAGAGATCGTCAATGTCAGTGCAGACGAGTGTGTGCTTGGTGAGGATGGTCTGATTGATGCAGCAAAATTGAGAGCTATTGCCTACGATGCGGTACACAATGATTATCTCGTGCTTGGTGAGAAAGTCGGGAATGCTTTCAAGGATGGAAATAAACTGAAATAACAGGAGGATGCGAACATGGAATATATTACTTTGAACAATGGAGTCAAGATGCCGATGGCGGGCATTGGAACTTTTCTACTTACCTCGGACGAAGCGGAGGAGGCTTGCGTAAGTGCGCTGGCTTCCGGCTATCGTCTAATTGATACAGCCAATGCCTATCTGAACGAGAAGGCTGTGGGTCGTGCTATGAAAAAGTCTGGTCTGAAAAGAGAAGAAATTTTTCTGGAAACAAAGATATGGCCGTCCTTTTATGAGCAGGAAGATGCGGTGGAAAAAACGCTGGAACGTCTGGATACCGATTACATCGCGGGGTATCGGTTGATGGAGAAGGCTTATAAGGCCGGAAAGGTAAAGGCCATTGGTTTATCTAATTTTACCGCAGAGCAGATTAAGGAAATTCTCTCTGGGTGCGAAGTGAAACCGACCATTTTGCAGACGGAGGTGCATCCGTATTTCCAAGAGCGGGAGTTAAAGGACTTCCTGCAGAAAGAAGGAATTGTGATCCAGGCGTGGTATCCGTTGGGACACGGCGATAAGGCTCTGCTGGAAGAAACCACCTTTACAAAGCTGGCTAAAAAATACGGCAAGAGCAATGCCCAGATTATTCTCCGCTGGCACATTCAGGCAGGAAATGTGGTGATCCCCGGTTCTAAAAACCCTGCCCACATTCGGGACAACTTTGACTTGTTCGATTTTTCCCTGTCGGAGGAAGAAATGGCAGACATTGAAGCATTGAATCAGGATAAGAGATATTACACCAGCACACCGGAACTGCTGAAGAAATATGTGGAGATGGTGCCTCCGGTTGACACGCAGAAATAATGAACCATAAGTTATAACCCAAAAGTAAAAACTGGCGAACAAAGCGAGACTTCTGCGGAGGTCTCGCTTTCCTTAAGGGAACCAGCGGGACAGGTAAAATGGCTTTTTTTCCGTCCCCCTGGCTCGATATATTGATTGAACTGTCCTCGCTACTAAGAAGAAATTCTTGGTAGTGAGGTTATTTTTTTGTTGTTCTTAAAATATACATTGACAAAAATATTGTCAAGTGATATTGTATTTTCAACAGGAGGATACATTAATGCTAGAGATTCAGAGAATGCAGGATAATTTATTATTGATTCGTAGGGCTATTGGGTGGACAGCATCTGAATTTGGTGAACAGATTGGTGTTACCCGTCAGACGATAAATAATATCGAAAGTGGGAGAAACAAACTGACGAAGATACAGTATATTGCTATGAGAAGTGTAATTGATGCAGAGATTGTAAAGCATCAGGAGGAAACAAAGATGGTTAAAATTCTCCTAGATATGCTAATTGATCATCCGGAGAATTATTCGAAGGCTGATTATAATGAATTGCTTGAGAAAGCAAACTTAATGTCTCCATCAATATTAGCAGGTGCTGCAACAAGAGAGACTGTTTCCAAGGAGTGGATGAAGACTGCAGGAGCAGTTGTAGCAGGTACAATGGCAGTAGGAGCACCGATTGTGGGTGCTGCAGTCGGAGGATGGTTAGCAAAAGCAGTTATGGCCACAGATAAGAGGAAGGGGGATAAGTGATGAGCAATAATCAAAAAGGTTATATTACCAAAAAGAAAAATATGAATTTTCAGAGCGTAGAATCACTTCAATCCATTGTTAATGTGGTGAATGAGGCGGCGGCCGCCGTTAATGATAAAAAGAGAACAATAAGGGAAAGTGCGATTCCAGAAGTTTTAGCTGGGGCACTTGGTGCAGCTATTGGAGGAGTAGGTTCATTTGCTGCTTTGTATGGTTTGGGCTCAGTTGTGGGACTCTCAGCCGCAGGAATAACCTCTGGCCTCGCTGCTGCTGGTGGTATTGTAGGTGGAGGAATGGTAGCCGGAATTTTTGTACTTGCTGCACCAGTCGCTGTCCTTGGAGGAGTTGGTGTAGGAGTTGCCTCACATCTGAAAAACAGACAATTACGCCAAGAAAAAGAGAGACTTTATAAGGAAGCTTTAAGTAAACATGATTCAATTATTAAAGCTTTAAAAGAAGAAGCTGATGCAGACAAAGAACGAATAAATTATTTGCAAAGCCTAAACATCCTACTTCAAAGAGCAATAACGGATTTGCAGAAAGATTTAGAAATAGCATCATAACGGAGGTGTGCAGATGGAACAGGAGAACGAAGAATTAGAAATGCAAAACAATTCGAATAATATATTTGATAATTTCGTAAACGGAATAGAAGAACATCCGAAAGAAGCGGGTGTTTGTATATTAGGTCTCCTGGCAGCTCTGGGAATCACTAATTTTATTCAATGGAGAAAAAGTCGGAAAGAGCAAAAGCGTCATGAAGAAGTAGAGAATCTTCAGAAGGATGCAATTCAGAAACAAGATGCTCAGATTCAAGACTATAAGAACTTATCCGAAGAAAATGAGTATTTGAAAAAATTAAATAGTTCCCTATGTGATGCACTTATGGAGTCAAGCGAAGGTGGTGAATCTGATAATGAAGGATAAAAGCAGAGGCATGGAGCAAGAAATAAACAAGGTACTTGTACATCACAGTGTGATGTTAAAAGAAATTCAAGAAAAAAGAAAGCAGGCATCACAATTTGATACTTCTGCCGCAGAGAAAATCTTGAAAAGTAGAGGGTACGATTTGCCGCCAAGGAAAGATTTTGTAGCGCCGCTGAACAAACGTAGAGTAGTGGTCGTGCGTCCTTGGAACGAGATTCTAGAAGAGGCAGATAAGTTTGTTGTAGGTGAGTGTGAGATAGAATCTATATTCACAGAGGAAGAACTGCAACAAAATAAAGAGGCTATTCGATTGATGAATGAAGAGTTTAATCAAATACATCATCTTGATAAAGTTGATGTGGCAATCGGAGCGCTTGCCGGAATGGTTGGAGCTGCTGTGGATATATTGATGGTCGGTATTCCTGAAAAAACACCAGAAGGGTTAAAAGCAGGACCACTGTCTAATTATATTAGAGATTATTTTGATAGAAAGTTCCCAGAAGAAGAAATGCAAAAACTAGCTAATTCGAAAGAAAGCAAGGTTCCATTTGATGCACAGGATAATCGCCATACAACAATTCGTGTTGAAGGTTTATCTGCTTACTATCACAGATTACTGCAGTTAGGGCATGATCCGGTTCTAGGATTTGTTTTTGGAGTTGCTGATATACTAACTGGCCGTATGACAACCATAGATAAGACGGGTAAGGTAGTTAGTCAGGTAATGGAGAATTATGCTGATAGAAAAGAAACAGAAATCTTCAGGGCTCTGGCAAAGCAGATTGCTCATTTTAAATCAGATGTAACTACATCAATGGGATTGCCGGCACCGTTTATGAGTATGTTCAATCTGCTCCAATTTGGGAACATTGGTGAATATGATCAAACCATTGCTGAAATAGTGCAGGGAATGTATTACGAGGGATATGACTTTATTCATTTTTGCTCTATGTCCGTTCCTGCAATGTTGGTAGAGGTAATAGTTCGAATCGGATATGCATTCAAAAGAATTAACGAAGGTCATACAATAAAGGATTCTATTCCAGTTGCATTAAATAGAGAAAAGCATCCAAAGTTAGCTACAATGTTATTTTTAGGGCATTCAGCGGCAACAGCTGTGAATGCCGGAAAGGTTGCCTTTACTGAAAACCCTATGGCAATCAATTACGCTCAGTGGATTGCTTTTACGAAGTATTCATATTCTCAACTAAAATGGGCGATTATTGAGAGACCTGCTATGAAAGATGCTTATGTGACTGGAAAGATATATGAGGAATTGAAAGAGGTATTTGATGAGGTGGATAATACCTTTGAAGAATATACACGAGATAAAATAGTTATTTATAGTTGAGGAGAAAGTAAAAACTAAGAACCAGCGGGACAGGTAATGAGCCGACCCCCAAGTGTTAGATTCTTAGTCTAACTTTTGGGTGTCGGCTCATTACCTGTCCCCAATGGCTCTTATGGATAAAAAGGCACAGTCGCGGAGACGATTGTGCCTTTTGTCAAAATAAGATTAATATATTACTGCATCATTTGCTGTAAATTTTTCCAGAGAGTTTTCCTTAGTCTGAACACAGACAAATGAAATTCCAGCATCCTCAGCGGCAAAGAACTGACGCTTTGCGGAAGGAGAAATTCTGATCCAATCACCAGCAGCGAGAGTAATTTCCTCTCCGTCAATAATAACTTTTCCCTTGCCAGAAAGGATACCGTAAACTTCTTCGTTTGTTTTATGAGAATGTACGAAAGGAACATTAGCTCCTGCAGGAAGATTATTAATACTTATTTCAGCACCTGTGAGAGAAAGGGCTTCGTGAAGTTCAACTCGACCTTCATTTCCGATATTTGTTTTTGCATAGTTTGTCATGGTATATACCTCCATTTTTCTTAGTGTTTGTTCTTACAGCCATATAATACTATGTTACGCATTCAAATGTAAGTACGCACCTTTTTGTAACTATACATTCAAAAAAGAATGTGTTATAATTTGCTTGGAGGTAAATGCATATGAAGACAAAAGATGAGCTTCCTGTTTGCCCAGTGGCCACAGCAGTGTCACTTGTAGGTGGCAAATGGAAACTTCTTATTATACGAAACTTAAGAATGCGGTCATGGAGATTTAATGAGCTGCAGCGAGATTTGGAAGGTATATCTCAGAAGGTATTGACGGACAGCTTAAGGCAGATGATGGATGATGGTCTTGTATACCGACACGATTATCAAGAAATGCCGCCAAGAGTTGATTACAGTTTAACTGAATTGGGGGAAAAACTGCTGCCGATCATGGATGCGCTGGCAGATTTTGGAAATTATTATAAATCTGCTATTAAGTAAACCATCCGGGACAGGTAAATGTTTATACCTGTCCCTATTGGCTGTTCCAGACTGGATATTACATTCAAATTAAAGCAAAGGGGGAGCTGAAATGCATTTTGTTGACGCAAAAGGGATTCTGACCGGCAGTGGTGGACATTATGGAATGAATATTTATCGGGGATGTACTCACGGTTGCATTTATTGTGACAGTAGAAGCAGGTGTTACCAGTTTACTCATCCTTTTGAAGACATTGAGGTCAAGCAGAATGCACCAAAACTTTTGGAAAAGGCACTGAAGTCGAAAAGGAAAAAGTGTATGATCGGAACAGGCGCGATGTCGGATCCATATATGCATTGTGAAGAGAACTTGAGGCTGACAAGAAAATGTCTGGAAATCATTTTGGAGAATGATTTTGGGGTTGCGATTCAGACAAAATCAGACCGTATCCTTCGGGATATTGACCTGCTTGCCAAGATTAATCGTTCAGCAAAATGCGTGGTGCAGATGACACTTACAACTTATGATGATGATTTGTGCCACATATTAGAGCCAAATGTATGTATCACAAAGCGCCGTATTGAAGTACTAGAAGAAATGCGTAAGAATGGTATTCCAACGATTGTATGGCTTACGCCAATTTTACCGTTTATCAATGATACAGAAGATAATATCACAGCAATTCTGAATGAGTGTGCAAGAGTTGGTGTGAAGGGCATCATCAATTTTGGTATGGGCTTGACGCTTCGAGAAGGAGACCGTGAATACTATTACTCTGCGCTTGACAGGCATTTTCCAGGGATGAAAGAGCAATACATTAAACAGTATGGGAATGCGTATGAACTGCCAAGTCCGAATGCAAAAGAATTGATGGGGCTATTCCAGAGAATATGTAAGGAAAAGGGGATGCTGTCAACTCCGGATGGATGTTTCAGATTTATGCATGAACTGCCGGATAAGTATCGTCAGATGAGTATATTTGATATGTAGAACCATCCGAGACAGGTACCAGTTCATGCCCCCTTAGTATTGTAAATGGTACTGTGAAAGCACAAATCAGGAGAAACTTCTTATGTTAAAACGGATAAATGAAATATAATTATTGCTGCCATTACCAAATTGATTTGTCGTAAGAAAATTCATTAATATAATAAAAGAATACCGAAAATCAGACCGTCGACTTGTCGCAATGTGCAAAAAGTTGACGGTCTTTTCATATTACACACCATTCGGGACAGGTACAATGGCAATTTTACTGTTCCTCCGGCTTTTTTGACTATACATTCAAAAGAAAATATGTTAAAATTTGCTTGAGTCAGGAGTCGGATGATCATAATGCATGAGAGTTTGTTGAATGTCTCGATAAAATGGAAAACTTAAAAATAGAGTTTTCATAGTGGGGGGTAAATACATATGAAAACAAAAGATGATCGAGAATTGAAAAGTACATCTAAGAAGATATTCAATAAAACGAATCATATCATAAAGACAATTAGCTGTTTATTTTTGAGCATGTTTATACTATGCCTGCCGTTATCATTTTGTGTTCCAGTGAATGCAGAGACTATAGATGATGATATTGTTATGACAGATAACACATCAAATGATTCAAAGAAACAGGAAACAAAAAAGTCAGACACGCAGACGAATGAGCATAAGGTCATCCGTGTTGGTTCTTTTGAGGATACTTTCAATTATGTCGATGAAAACGGTGTCAGACGAGGCTTTGGCTACGAACTCATGCAGGCTCTTGCCGGCTATGCTGGATGGAAATTCGAGTACGTAAAATGTGACTGGTCCAATTGTTTTGATAAGCTTGAAAACGGTGAGATTGATGTCATTGGTGACATCTCTTATACAGACGAGCGCACACAAGAGATGCTTTTTTCAGAAGAACCGATGGGTGAGGAAAAATATATCCTTTATGCCGATTTATTGCATACGGATATTGAGACATCTGATTTTAAGTCTATGGACGGGAAACGTGTAGGTGTGCTTCTAGGTACAGAGCCTGAAAGTATGCTGACAGAGTGGGAGAAGAAGAATGGCATACATACAGAGCATGTAAATGTATATGATAATGACGATGTCAAAAAGAAATTAGCTGATAATGAAATAGACTGTTTTGTATCTCTGGAGGAATCAATCTGGTCTGAACGGGGAATATCATCTGTTACTAATATTGGTAAATCAGGTATATACTTTGCAATAAACAAAGATCGCAGCGATATCAAAGAGGAGTTAGACTTTGCTATGCGCCAGTTGGATAAAGATAGTCCGTTTTTTAAGGCAGATCTGTATAAGAAGTATTTTACGCTTGATTATAATCAGATTCTTACAGGTGAAGAAAAGTCATGGATAGAAGAACTTGCGCTATCAAGATAGGTTTTTTGAATAATGATCCTGCTGTCTTTTTTATGGACGAGGAGACTGGAAAACTTACTGGTATGCTGGCTGAGTATATCGCCTATGCAAAAGACTGTCTGGGAAATCAGATACTGAAATTCAATATTCAGTCATATGATGACTATGACGAAATGATTCAGGCGTTGCAGAATTGTGAAATTGACATGATTTTTTATGCCGGCAGAAATCCTAATTTTGCAGAAGAAAAAGGATTCGCACTTACAAATACGGCTTGGACCTATAGCCTGATGGCGGTAACTGCTAAGAAGTATTTTAATGAGAATGAGGTACAGATAGTAGCTGTGCCAAAGGAAAAAGAAGCCTTAAAACAGCATATTGCGTTTAATTATTCACAATGGAAGTTTGTAGATTACGATTCACTTAATGATGCAGCAGATATGATCATTAAAGAAAAAGCAGACTGTTTTATCATGGGAACAAGTCAGGTGATAAAATATGATAATAATAAAGACTTAAAGAGTATTCCGCTTACAAAAACAATGGAGGCATGTTTTGCAGTAAGATGCGGAGAAGGAAATCTTTTATCGATACTGAATAAAACTTTGAAGACCATGCCGTCTGACATGCTTACAAGCGCACTTGCTATTTATGAAAGTACGGCAGATAAAGTGACTTTTTTTAACTTTATAAAAGATAATTTGCTTACTGTTTTTGTTACTGCAAGTCTTTTGGCACTTGGAATAATTGGCATTATTCTTGTACTTTTAAGAAAGGCAAGGAAAGCAGAGGCAGCTGCAAAGTTTGCAGCAAAAGATACACAAAAACTCAATGACAAGTTGGAAGTTGCTCTGAAAAAAGCAGAGGATGCAAGTCTTGCAAAGACAAGTTTTCTTCACAATATGTCGCATGACATCCGTACACCTATGAATGCAGTTTTGGGCTATGCACAGCTCATGAAGGATGAATTAAAAGGAAAAGGGATGCCTGAAACATTAGAACATCTGGAAAAACTGCAGCAGTCTGGAAACCTTCTTTTGTCAATCTTGAACAATGTACTTGACATGGCTCGAATTGAGAGCGGACGGATGGAGATTGATGAGAGCTATACTCAAATTGAAGGTATTCAGCAGAATTTGTTTGAAATATTTGATGATGAAGCAAAGAAAAAGAATATTGCATTTAATTACAATATGAATGTAGAGCATGATCATGTACTGACAGATATTACCAAGGTAAAAGAAATCTTTGTAAATATCATTAGTAATGCCATAAAATATACTCCAGCTGGCGGTTCTGTTATGGTAAACATAGATGAATTGCCATGCAATGAGTCTGGATATATGATAGTGAGGACTATGATCAGCGATACCGGAATAGGTATGAGTCAGGAATATTTGACAAAGATTTTCGATGCATTCACACGTGAGCAGAACACCACAAAGAGCAAAATCGCAGGAACCGGACTTGGAATGTCAATAGTAAAGAAATATGTTGATTTGCTTGGTGGAACAATAGATGTAGAAAGTGAGCTAGGAAAGGGCAGCACTTTTACAGTTACATTAAAGCATAGGATAGCGGATGAAAGCTGCTATGCAAAAAAGCATGTTGAAGAGCTAGGGACAGGTAGCGAAATTCTTAATGGCAAAAATATCCTTTTAGCAGAGGATAATGATTTAAATGCTGAGATTGCAGAAACAATACTTGAGCGTATTGGTCTAAAAATAGAACGTGTAGAGGATGGCATCCAGTGTGTAAACAAAGTAGAGAAAATGCCAGTGGGCACATACGATATGATACTAATGGATATTCAGATGCCTAAAATGGATGGCTATAAAGCAACACAAGAAATTAGACACCTGCCAGATAAAGATAAGGCATGTATACCTATCATTGCAATGACAGCAAGTGCCTTTGAAGAAGATAAGAGAGAGGCTATTGCATCTGGGATGAATGGTCATATAGCAAAGCCAATCGATGTGAATGAATTGATGGCGATATTAGTGAAAAACACCAGATAGTGAAAAAGTAGAAAGATATACACTGGCAGTGAATGCAATAAATAGGTTTTAAGTCGTAACCAGAATCAATAGTTTCCTTATTTTGAATTTTTATATGTTTGACTATGAAGTATAATCAAAATGTCAAGCAAGAAAAATTCAGATAAGGAGACTTTTTCTCTGCCGAAGACAGTTTCGCTTTTTGGAACACAAAAAGCTTTACAAAAACTGGTGGACATGCGTGGTGAAAAACAGTATAATGAGGCAAATAAAGAGTGGCTTTTAACTCCAATAACCTTAGCAGAAGGGGGATTAAGGAAATGTGGATATTTTATGCAATAGGATCTTCATTTTTTGCAGGAATAACAGCGATCCTTGCAAAATGCGGAATTAAAAAGACAGATTCGAATGTGGCAACAGCAATACGAACTGTAGTTGTATTGTTGTTTTCATGGCTCATGGTATTGATTACAGGAACATGGGGAGGAATAAGACAGATTGACGGCAGGACGCTTCTATTTCTGATTTTATCAGGATTAGCTACAGGTGCATCGTGGTTATGCTATTTTCATGCCCTTCAAAAAGGGGATATCAACAAGGTTGTTCCCATTGATAAATCAAGTACCGTGTTGTCTATTCTTCTGGCATTCATTTTCCTTCATGAAGGTATTTCTGGGAAAAAAATAATATTTGTGCTGCTTATTGGAATAGGAACCATGATGATGATTACCAAAAAAGACATAAAAACAGATTCTGAAAAAAAGAGTGGAGGATGGCTGATCTATGCGGTGCTGTCAGCAGTATTTGCAAGTCTGACTTCTATTTTGGGGAAGATTGGAATTGAAGGTATTGATTCTAATCTCGGCACAGCAATCCGCACCACAGTAGTGCTGCTTATGGCATGGCTCATGGTGTTTGTTACACAAAAACAGAAAGAAATAAATAAGATAGAGAAGAAAGAATTATGCTTTATTTGTTTGTCAGGGCTGGCAACTGGAGCGTCGTGGCTCTTTTATTATCGGGCGTTACAAGAAGGACCAGCAAGTGTAGTAGTGCCGATTGATAAGCTTAGTATGTTGGTAACGATTGCATTCTCGTGGATTGTATTTCACGAAAAACTGACAAAGAAATCGGCAGTCGGTGTTTTACTTATTACGGCAGGAACGCTGCTTCTGGCAGTTACAGCTTAAATATCAGGGAGGGGAAAATGATTTTAATTACAGGGGCAAATGGATTTGTGGGGCATAAGCTCATGGAGCTATGCAAGGATACAGCAGCGTCATCGTCTCTTCGGAACGTGACACAGGAAATTGTGAATCGTATGATTAAAGAAAGCAATGCAGATGTTGTTGTCCACACAGCAGCAATTTCTGATATAGGTACTTGCGAGGCAGATCCAGAAGCATCGTACTTTGCAAATGTGCAGATTCCTATGTATCTGGCGAATGCGTGTAAAGATAGTAATAGAAAGCTGATATGCTTCAGCTCAGATCAGGTGTATAGTGCGTGTGAGGATGATGGACCATATACAGAAGAAAATGTGAAGCCAGGAAATATCTACGCTGCTCATAAGCTTGAGATGGAAAAACGTGTGCTTGATATTCTGCCGTCGGCAGTTATGTTAAGAGCAGAGTGGATGTATGATTATTATGAAAAAAGATCCAACTATTTGATGATGATATTAAATGCAATTCATACACAAGATAGTGTTTCTTTCAGCTCAAAGCAATTTCGTGGCATTACTTATTTAAAGGAAGTTGCTGAAAATATGGACAAGGTAATTTTACTTCCAGGCGGTGCGTATAATTTTGGCAGCGAAACAACACAGTCAATATATGAGGTGACAAACAAGTTTGTTGATATGCTTGGAAAAAGGCTTATCGTCAAGGACGCACCCGCAAGACACAATTTGTGGATGGATTGCAGCAAAGCAAGAAAGTATGGTGTGGAATTTAGCAGTGTAATTGACGGGTTAGAAAGATGCGCAAGGGATTATAAGCTATGAAGTATGGGATGGAGCCACAAAACTCCATCCCATTTCCTGTTCTTTATTAAAATTCAATTTCTTTTAAATATCTTGCAACTGCATCCTGCCATGTCGGAAGTGGAGTAAAACCATTTTCAACAAGCTTGGACTTATCCAGACGGCTGTTGAATGGTCTTGCAGCCTTTGAAAGACCATACTCAGCAGTAGTAACAGGAAGAACAGTAACGTTATCCTCGCTGTACTCAGTGCGTCCAAGAAGGGTAGCCTGACGGAAGATTTCCTTTGTGAAATCATACCAGCTGATGTAGCCGCCCTCATTTGTTACATGATAGTAGCCGTATTTGTCGGTCTCAATCATATCTACAAGCAGTCTTGCCAAATCAAAGGTATATGTCGGTGTACCGATCTGGTCATTAACTACCTTTAAGGTACTGTGTGTCTTGGCAACGTTTAACATAGTCTTTATGAAGTTCTTTCCGTTCTTGCCAAATACCCATGCGATACGCACGATAAAGTAGTTGTCAAGAGTACTAGAAACAGCAAGCTCACCGTCAAGCTTAGACTGACCATAAACATTAAGTGGCTTATAATCCTTGCAATCTGGTGTCCATGGAGTAGTACCCTGACCGTCAAATACATAGTCGGTGCTGATGTAAACCATCTTGCTGCCAGTCTTCTTGCAGGCCTTTGCGATGTTTGCAGTACCATCCGCATTGATTGCGTGCACCTTATCCTTTTTGTCCTCATCCTCAGCCAGATCAACAGCTGTCCATGCAGCGCAGTGAACGACAACATCCGGCTTCATCTCGCAGATAACACGATCAACAGCATCAGCATCAGTGATATCTAAAGAAACATATGGCATAGAAACAACAGCAGTACCGTCAGCAGCGCCAGAATACTCTGGTGCAATATCAGTTCCGATTCCCTCATAGCCGCGCTTAGCCAGTTCATTCATTACATCATGTCCGAGCTGACCGGCAACTCCAGTAACAAATACTTTCATAACGACCTCCATTAGCGGTTTGCGTACATCTTCTCGTAGTAGTTCTGATACTCACCAGAGATGATGGTCTCCCACCACTCCTTATTGTCTAAGTACCACTGAATGGTCTTCTTGATACCGTCAGCAAACTTAGTCTCTGGCAGCCAGCCTAACTCATTGTGGATCTTGGTCGGGTCGATTGCATAACGCATGTCATGTCCCTTACGGTCGCCTACGAAAGTGATCAAGCTCTCTGGTTTTCCAAGCTCCTTGCAGATGATCTTAACGATGTCGATGTTCTTCATCTCGTTGTGTCCACCAACGTTGTAAACCTCACCAACGCGTCCCTTGTGGATGATCAGATCGATTGCACGGCAGTGATCCTCAACATACAGCCAGTCACGAACATTCTCACCAGTACCATAAACTGGAAGCGGCTTGTCGTTTAATGCGTTAGCGATCATAAGCGGAATCAGCTTCTCCGGGAAGTGATATGGACCGTAGTTATTTGAGCAGCGGCTGATGGTAACAGGCAGACCATAGGTTCTGTGATAAGCAAGAACTAATAAGTCAGCGCCAGCCTTAGAAGAGCTGTATGGGCTGCTTGTGTGGATTGGAGTCTCCTCAGTGAAGAACAGGTCTGGGCGGTCAAGCGGCAGATCACCGTAAACCTCATCGGTGGAAACCTGATGATAACGCTTAATGCCATACTTGCGGCAAGCATCCATCAAAACTGCAGTTCCAAGAATGTTGGTGTTTAAGAAAACTTCCGGATTCTCGATGGAACGGTCAACATGACTCTCAGCTGCGAAGTTAACAACGATGTCTGGGTGCTCCTCCTCAAACAGTTTGTAAACAGCCTCACGGTCAGTGATGCTTTCCTTAACAAAACGGAAATTCGGGTTGTCCATAACCGGTGCCAGAGTGGAAAGATTTCCAGCGTAGGTCAGGCAGTCTAAACATACAATGCGGTAATCCGGGTAAGTATTTAACATATGGAAAATAAAGTTGCTTCCGATAAATCCGGCTCCGCCGGTAACGATAATGGTCATAATAAGCTCCTTTCAAATGGGGACAAGGATGATGGCTTTTTATCTGTCCCTAGTGGTTCAAAAATAAAATCAAATTTCGTATATACATGATGTCGCGTGTCAAAACATTTTTTCTTTGACACGCACAGTATACAAGGTGACGTAACGTCACCTTCAAGCGCTTTTTGTGGAAAAATCAAAGTTTGTGAAAAGTGCACAAAGGCCAGTGGTTCCACGGCAGCTATTTCGTGCAGCAAAACACTCCAGCATCCTTTGTGACCGAGAATCCAGCATCTGTTTTTTTCTTGACGAAGCTTCGAAATTCTGCAAAGTGGTCAAGCAAATATTGATTCTGGTTGCCGTGGCAGGAGAGAATATAGAGAATCAGCGGTTCGGCATCTGGAACGAGAAGCGAGTCTTCGTAGGAGAGCCATTTCACATCACTAAAATATGGCGCTAGAATCTCGGCTCCATTTTCGCGCCCGAATCGCTCGTAAAGACAATCTGCCGACAGTACAATGCGCGAGTCAAAGTCAGACACGAGACGACTGATTTCTTTCATGTGGTCTGCACCATATGTGCTGCATAAGAATCGTCCGCCGGGCTTTAATACTCTAGCGGCCTCGCGGCACGCCTGTGTCACATCACTGCAGTAAAAAAGAACATGGTTTGCCAAAACAAGGTCAAATGATTCATCTGCAAACGGAAGTGCCTCACAGAAGCATTCACGAAATGAAAATTCATCGCCATCGCCTATTGCACGTCTTGCATCACGAAGCATTCCCTCTGAGATATCAGTCAGCATAATTGAGCAAGTTTTAAGAAGATCTGGCTGCTGATCATGAGTTTTGGTGTGATCTGGAAAATTATTCTGGGAAAACTGTTTCTTTGCCTCACACCAGAGTGTGCCGTCACCGCAGCCAGTTTCCAAAATATTCATCCCTGGCGCCAGATGGCAGTTTTCCAGAATCCATGGAAACCAGCCTTGCTTATTTTGGGAATAAAGGCGGTGAAGATTGATGCGGGCAGAGATATTCGAGGCATTTTGATACTGCTTTTTTAAGCTTTCCTCCATGCCAGTCAGATGGATCAAATTTAACATGCGGCTCCAGTCAATGCTGTGCTGCTTGTTTATGGCATCTGATGTTTCAAGGATCGCTTTTTCTACAAGCTGCATTTGCTCAATGCGGTCGCGCACAAGATTTAATTGTATGTTGAGGGAATTTTGCATGTAGTGAAGATCTTTTGTGTCTACGATCATTTCACGAATATCATCAAGTGAGAAGCCAAGATATTTTAATAATAAAATTTGCTGGAGACGCGCAAAATCTTCATCAGTGTAAAAGCGTGCACCAGATTCATTTACAAAAGAGGGCTTTAAAATACCCTGCTTGTCATAATAGCGGATGGTCCGCAGGGTGACATGAGCCATCCCTGCGAACTGTCCAGAAGAATAGTAGCCTTCTTTTTTCATAAATTAAAACCTTATATTTTTTTGCGGGTCCAAAGCTCAAAAGTCTTATCGTGCAAGCACGAACGGCTTTTGGAGCTTTTGACCCTGGTATCATTTCACAAAAACTGTTTTGCCTTCTTTTATGAATAATGGAACGCGGTTAAGCGGAGCATCCACAGTAATTGTGCAGCCGCCATCATAAACCTTACCTGTCTCATATTCACACCAGCGTCCCTCTGGCAGATACAAAGTACGTGTGCGCTCACCAGCATAAAGAACTGGAGCAACAAGAAGGTCATGGCCAAAGAGAAATTCATCTGCAATATCCCAGCAAGTTTTATCTTCCGGATAATCGTAGAACAGCGGCTTGATAACAGGAGTACCTTTTTCGTGAGCTTCCTTCATAACAGTTGTCATGTAACCCTTCATTGATTCACGAAGCAGGATATAGTAACTCATCATATCCTGAATTTCAGGTGTGTAGCTCCAGATTTCATTGTCTGCACCAGATGCAACCATGCCGCCGCCAGTGGATCCGAGTGGCTTATAGTGAGGATCACGATCACCGTGTAGACGCATAACAGGGCAAAAAGCACCGAACTGGAACCAGCGCATCAAAAGCTCCTGAAAGGCTGGATCGTGTACATTTCCGCCATGGAAGCCGCCGATATCTGCTGTCCACCAAGCAATTCCGGCAAGACCCATGTTTAAGCCGGCTGTCAGCTGATAGCGAAGATAAGTAAAGGTCGATGGTACATCGCCAGACCATACGAGAGAACCGTAGCGCTGGGAACCAGCCCATGCGCAGCGTACCAAATTCAGAGGATTTTCAATGCCTTCTTTTTTCATGCCGTCAAAGAAGGTCTGAGAATAGCGAGCTGGATACTCATTTGCACATTCATTTGCCGGACCATCGTAATAGCGGTAGATATCAAAATCCTGAACCGTGTATTCCGGTTCGGCCTCATCAAGCCAGAATAAATCGACACCAAGTGTTCTATAATTTTCCATTGCCTTTTGCCATACAAATTCACGTGTTTCTGGATTTGTTGGGTCAATAAAGCACTCCATTCCGAAGCATTCCATAGTGACATTTAAGCCGCGGTCGGTACGGATTAAAAGATCTCGCTCCTTCATCTCTTCATAATTTACGCTTGCACGGTCGACAGTCGGCCAGATGGAAACCATCACGCGAACACCCATCTTGTGAAGTTCATCGATCATTGCCTTTGGATCAGGGAAATATTCCGGGTCAAAGCGCCAATCACCCTGCTGTGTCCAGTGGAAGAAGTCGATAACGATAACAGACAGTGGAATATTTAATTCCTTATATCTGCGCGCAATAGTTAATACTTCATCTTGTGTCTGATAGCGAAGCTTACACTGCCAAAAGCCCATAGCCCATTCAGGCATCATCGGGACACGTCCGGTAAGCTCTGTGTATTGCTCTACAAGTGCTGCAGGTGTATCGGCTGCATTAATCCAGTAATCAATCTGGCGTGTAGATTCAGCAGTGAACTCTGTTACGTTAGCACCAAGCGTTGCGCGTCCAATTGCAGGATTATTCCACAAAAGACCATAGCCCTTGCTAGATACAAGATAAGGAACGCTTGCCTGAGTATTTTTCTGAGCAAGCTCAAGTGTACAGCCCTTTAAATCAAACTGTGGCTGCTGATATTGGCCCATACCAAAGAGTTTTTCGTTATCATCTGCCTCAAAACGTACACTTAATGCATAGTTGTCGCCTCCGACAGCACGGTAGGTTCTTGCAGCAGCACGCTGCATAATGATTGTATCAAGATCCTTCCAATCCTTTGTTCCATAATCCCAGCTGCGATAATATTCCTTTAGTAAAAGTTCATCCTTTTCATTATAGAAACTGATACGTCCAAAGTCTGTAACAACAGCGTAGATACTGCCATTTCTCACGATTGCATGATCATCAAAAAGCTCAATTTTTCCGTCTGCCTTTGCAGGAACATCAAGTGACCAATCCTTATCAGAAAAGCTTCGATTTTGTGTAGCGCGAACACGAAGACCAACGCCCCATGGGCAAATTTCCATAATTTCCTGGCGGCGCTTAAAAAAAAGCGCACCATCTTTTATTTCAAAAAAATTCATTTTCAAGTACCGTCCTTTCTTAAGTCACTGAGAACCACTGGGGACAGTTTTATGACCACTGTACCTGTCCCCGATGGCTCTATTCTACTATATTGTGCAAAAAAAGCAATGGACAAAACTAAAATGATGCTTGCTTTTTGCGGAATGTTTTGTACAATAAAGGGTAGGAGTCACCGGCAGCTGCCGATGGCTCAAAGATTGTAATATACTGGGGGACAAACCATGGGAATTGTAGTAATCGGCGCCGTATTTGTGGATATCAAGGGCTTTCCAGAAGATGTTTATGTGCCGGAGGGCCGCAATGCGGGACGGATTGAATACATACACGGAGGCGTAACGCGAAATGTCGTGGAGGACATTGCAAATGTTGAGCTTAGGCCTACATATGTAAGCATCGTAGATACATCTGCGCTTGGCGAAGATGTTGTACGCAAATTAAAAAGACATAAGGTAGATACAAGCTATGTAAAGAGTGTTCCGGGTGGAATGGGAACATGGCTGGCCGTATTTGACAACAAGGGTGATCTGGCAGGGTCTATCTCACAAAGACCAAACCTGTATCCGATTTTGTATACTCTTGAGGAAAAAGGAGATGAGATCATCTCTAAGGCAGATTCTATCGTACTGGAAATGGACATTGACAAGGAAATCATAAAAAAGACATTTCAGCTTGCGCAAAAGTATAATAAGAAAGTATATGGCGTTGTCACAAACATGAGCATTGCTGTGGAGCGACGTGATTACTTAAAGCATTTTGACTGCTTTGTCTGCAACCAGATCGAGGCAGGCATTTTCTTTGCAGAGGACTACGAGGGAAAGACACCGAAAGAGCTTTGTGAGATCATTTCAGCAAATGTTGTGAGTGCCCAGATTCCATCAATTGTTGTTACGATGGGCGGTGAAGGTGCCGTGTATGCAGACTGTAAGGGAAATAGGGGTATTTATCCGGCGCGCAAGGTAATAGTGCGCGATACAACAGGAGCAGGAGATGCCTTCTTTGCAGGTGTTGCCATTGGCATGACATATGGCAAAGAATTAAAGGAAGCAGTTGAGATCGGTACACGTCTTGCAGCATCTGTTATCATTACAACAGACAATGTATGTCCGCGTTTTCTGCCGAAGGAGCTTGGACTTGACATTGAGGTAGAGGAGTAGCAAACTGTTAATGAATCCGTCCCAATTAAAACGGGTTGCAAATAAATTGAGAAAGGCAGGAAATACAATGAATATTGTATGTTTGGATTTAGAAGGTGTATTAGTACCAGAGATCTGGATTGCATTTGCTAAGGCAAGCAATATCCCAGAACTGAAGAGAACGACAAGAGATGAGCCAGATTATGATAAGCTGATGAAGTGGAGACTGGGCATCTTAAAGGAACACGGCCTTGGCTTAAAGGAGATTCAGCAGACTATAGCACAGATCGATCCAATGCCTGGTGCTAAGGAATTTCTTGATGAGTTAAGAAGCATGACACAGGTAATCATTATCAGTGACACGTTTACACAGTTTGCAGCACCGCTTATGAAAAAGCTTGGGTGGCCAACAATCTTTTGCAACACGCTTGAGGTCGCAGAGGATGGAGAAATTACAGGTTTTAAGATGAGAATTGAGCAGTCTAAGCTGACAACAGTAAAGGCACTGCAGTCTATTGGTTTTGAGACAATCGCAAGCGGTGACAGCTATAATGATCTTGGAATGATTCGTGCGAGCAAAGCGGGATTTTTATTTCGCAGTACTGATGCAATCAAAAATGAAAATCCAGACCTTCCAGCATTTGAGACATATGACGAACTGATGGCAGCGATAAAGAAAGCACTTTAAAAATATAATCGGGGAGATTATCATGGAAAAGATTAAGTCAAGATGGGCAAAGCTCGCCGTTATTATCGCAGGTTCATTTTTATACACATTTGGTATGAACTATTTTTTGATTCCGTATGGTCTTTACAGCGGCGGAGGTGTCGGAATTGCACAGGTTCTTACATATTTGCTTGGAAAGATCATAGATTTTGGCGGCAAAAATGTGTATGGTATCGTTTACTTTTTGATTAATATTCCGCTTCTTGTTTTGGCATGGAAAGGAATTGGAAAAGGCTTTCTTGTTAAGACACTGATAGGCTCAGTAGCGATCAGTATATTTGCAAGCATCATTCCGATTCCGGCAACGCCAATCGTTGATTCTGTTGTTGCCTCAGTTTTGATTGCGGGTATTATCACTGGTTTTGGTGTCGGTCTGCTGCTTGTAGCTGGCGGCAGCGGCGGCGGTGTAGATGTCATCGGCATGTGGGCAGCTAGAAAGTTCAAGAATGCATCTGTTGGAAAGATTTCATTGTATGTCAATGTGGTAGTATATGCGAGTCTTCTTTTGATGTTTGATATTGAGATTGTTATCTATTCTCTTATTTATATGGTATTTTTTACACTTATGATGGATAGGGTCCATTATCAAAATATCACTGTTCGACTGATGATTTTTACAAAGCAGGAAGGAATTGATCAGAAGATTTTAAAGCAGACAGGACGCGGTGTGACAGAGTGGACTGGTGTAGGTGCCTACACAAAAGAAGAGACAAAAATCATGATTTGCTGTATCAATAAATTTGAGACAGCAGAGTTTGTCGAAATTATTCACAGTATTGACCCGAAAGCGTTCGTAATTGCTGACGAAGGTGTTTCTGTCATGTCAGGCAACTTTGAAAAAAGACTGTGATAAAAAAATAAATATCAACAAAAATAATGGGTGTTTTCTGATGCAAATTAGTCAAAACACAGAAATACATGTCTCCTATTGGCGAATACGCAAAAAAATGGTAGTATAAAGATATGTAACATCACGTAGAACGATGTACTGTAAACACGCCCATAGTATGCCCTTTTTTAGGGGCTGGGCAAAAGGAGGAATAAAGAAATGACAATTAATGAGCAGTTTAAAGAGTATGGCGTTGTTCCGGTTGTAGTACTGAACGATGCAAAGGATGCACTGCCGTTAGCAAAGGCTTTAGTAGAGGGTGGTCTTGCTTGTGCAGAGGTTACATTCCGTACAGATGCAGCAGAGGAGTCCATTCGTCTTATGAGCGAGGCTTATCCGGAGATGTTAGTTGGTGCAGGTACCGTTCTGACAATCGATCAGGTAAACCGTGCTGTTAAGGCAGGTGCTAAGTTCATCGTTAGCCCAGGATTTGATCCAGAGATCGTTGACTACTGTTTAGAGAACAACATTCCGGTACTGCCAGGCTGCATCACTCCATCAGAGGTTGCACAGGCTGTTAAGCGCGGACTGAAGGTTGTTAAGTTCTTCCCGGCAGAGCAGGCTGGCGGAATCGCTATGATCAAGGCTATGGCAGCTCCGTACACCATGGTTAAGTTCATGCCGACTGGTGGAATCAATACAAAGAACCTGGCAGACTACTTAAGCTGTGATAAGATTCTTTGCTGTGGCGGAAGCTGGATGGTAAAGGGCGACATGATCAAGGCTGGTGAGTTCGATAAGATCACTGCTATGACCAAGGAAGCAGTTGCAAAGGTTAAGGAAATCCGCGGCTAAGTGTAATGCTAGGGTCGAAAAGTCGCAAGCTGATCATGCTTGCATGATGAAAAAAGAAAGGTATGGTTTAGAAAAAAATGAATTTAAATTTAAGACCAGCAAGTGAGTGCAAATTTGATGCAGTATCTCTGGGCGAGGTTATGCTTCGTCTTGATCCGGGCGAGGGCAGAATCCGTACTGCAAGATCCTTCCGCGCATGGGAAGGCGGCGGAGAGTACAATGTTATCCGTGGTTTAAGAAAGTGCTTCAAGATGAATACCGCTGTTATCACTGCATTTGCTGATAACGAGGTTGGTATGCTGATGGAAGATTTCATCTGCCAGGGTGGTGTTGATACTTCCCTTATCAAGTGGATGAAGACTGACGGTATTGGCCGTATCTGCCGTAACGGTTTAAACTTCACTGAGAGAGGATTTGGAATTCGTGGTGCTGTAGGTTGCTCTGACCGTGCAAACACTGCTATTTCTAAGGCTACTCCAGATGATTTCGATTTTGAGTACATCTTCGGAACATTAGGTGTTCGTTGGCTGCATACCGGCGGTATCTACGCTGCACTGTCTGAGCAGTCTTGCGAGACTGTTTTAGCTGCAATCAAGACCGCTAAGAAGTATGGAACTATCGTATCCTACGACTTAAACTATCGTCCATCTATGTGGAGCGCTATCGGCGGACAGGCTAAGGCTCAGGAAGTAAACAAGGAGATCGCTAAGTACGTTGACGTTATGATCGGTAACGA
>NZ_JAXWCK010000049.1:0-18661 GCF_037349415.1 Anthropogastromicrobium sp. | reverse complement strand
ATGACGCTACAAGAATCTAAGGAATCCCACGGTTTTAACCGTGGGAGTATGTCAAGATTGAGCTAATTTGTGATCATGATAAAGAAATTTTTGTAGATGCTGATGAGTTTAAGATATATCAGGTTGTTTACAATTTGATCAATAATGCGTTAAATTATTCAGGTGATTCAAGACACGTTACCGTACGTCAGGAGTGTATAGGTGATACTGTGAAGGTATCGGTGCAGGATTTTGGACTGGGAATTGCAAAGGAGAATTTACCGCTTGTCTGGGAACGCTATTATAAGGTAGATAAGGAACACCGGCGAAGCTTTAATGGAAGTGGACTTGGTCTTGCAATTGTGCGAAAGATTTTAGAACTTCATAATGCGCAGTATGGTGTTGACAGTACATTAGGACAAGGAAGTACATTTTGGTTTTGCCTGAAAGTATCAGATGAGTAATGAACAAATTAGAGCAAAAGATAAAAAGTAAGAATAAAAAATAGAAACGACAATACGAAAAAGGGAGGATATATGATAGAAGAAAATAAGTCTTCGATGAAAAACAGTGTCAGAAGACTAATTATAGCAGGAATTGGTGTATTGATTCAGATTATCTGGGTAGTGGTGCTGGTAATGCGTTTAAACCAGTATTCACAAATTATTACATTATTAACAGTAGCTATTGAGCTTGTGCTTGTGTTAGCTGTATATAGTATGGATACCAATGCTGCGTTTAAATTGCCATGGATTATACTTATTACAGTGGCACCTATTGTTGGAATATGCGTTTTCTTTTTATTTGGCCGATCAGGGGCAACAAAAAAAGTGCGAGCACGTTATCGTAAAATTGATCAGCAATTATTTGCATATCTTAATCAGGATGAACAGATTATTGAGGAATTGTCAAAAAAGGATGAGCGGCTTGCAAATGACTTTAAATATTTGTGGAAATGTGCATCAAGTCCTGTTTACAAAAATACAGATGTGAAGTATTATGGAGATACCTGTGATGCAATGGCGGCTCAGCTAGAAGATATGATGCAGGCAAAAAAGTTTATCTTTTTGGAGTACCATGCGATTGAGATGGCAGAGTCTTTTCAGGCATTGCGCAAGGTTTTGATGGCAAAGGCAAGAGAAGGCGTAGAAATTCGTATTTTGTATGATGATGCCGGCTGTATAGGATTTTTAAATCCACGTTTTATCAAATACATGGAAAGTATGGGAATTCAGTGTCGTGTGTTTAACCCGATTATGCCGGTGCTTAATATTTTCATGAATAATCGTGATCACAGAAAGATTACCGTTATTGATGGAAAGGTTGCTTACACGGGTGGCTATAATTTAGCAGATGAATATTTTAATATCACGCATCCGTATGGGCAGTGGAAGGATAGTGGAATACGTTTTGAGGGAGATGCTGTGCAAACGGCAACGATTCTGTTTCTGGAAATGTGGAATGCACTTAGAGAACAGGATGTCGATATTGAAAAATATCTTCCAGTATATCCTTATAAAGCAAAGGAACAGGGCTTTTTTGCGCTTTACGGTGATAGTCCGCTTGATAAGGAACCAGCAGGTGAAAATGTTTATATGAATCTGCTGCGTCATGCAAAAAAATATATTTATTTTACGACACCATATTTGATTCTAAGCGATGAGATGACAAGAGAGCTCACTGGAGCAGCAAAGCGCGGTGTTGATGTGCGAATTATTACACCTGGCATTCCTGATAAAAAAACAATTTTTCAGGTAACAAAATCGTATTATCCGCAGCTCTTAAAGCATGGTGTTAAGATTTATGAATATACGCCGGGCTTCATGCATGAAAAGCAATGTATCTGCGATGGAGAGATTGTTGTAGTGGGAACGATCAATCTTGATTTCAGAAGTTTGTATCTTCATTTTGAAAATGCAGCGCTTTTTTGTGGGTATGAAGCAGTTTCTCATGTAAAGGAAGATTTTGACGCACTATTTCCAATCTGTAAGGATATGTCAAAGGAGCCATCTGAAAGGACAAGACGCCTTCGCTTATCACAGCTGATATTAAGGTTATTCTCACCTCTTATGTAATAACACTATATAAATGAGGCGGGGGTCAAAAGGTATTTTGCCCCAACTGATATCCACGAATTGCTCCGTTGCTATGCAACTTTCGCAATTCTAAAAACATTCGGATTCGCTGATTTTCCTTGAAAATCGCTGCATCCTCATGTTTTTGCGGGTCCCAAGCTCAAAAACCTAATCGTGCAAGCACGAACGGCTTTTGGAGCTTTTGACCCTGGTATCATATAAATAAATCCACGAAAGGAAAAAGAATATGTCTGTTTTATTTCCAAAAATCCCAGCTCTCCTGCACGGAGGCGACTACAATCCAGACCAGTGGCTGGATCGTCCTGATATCCTTGAGGAGGATATTAAAATGATGAAAAAGGCAGGAGTAAACACGGCAACAGTCGGTGTATTTTCCTGGTCTACACTTGAGCCGCAGGAAGGAAACTTCCAGTTTGGATGGCTTCATGATATCATGGATAAATTATATGAAAATGGTATTTATACTGTTTTGGCAACGCCGACAGGAGCCAGACCGGCATGGATGGATGAAAAATATCCGTCCGTTCTTCGCGTCGAGAAAGATGGACGCAGAAATCATCACAGCGGCAGACACAATCACTGCATGAGTTCTTTAGAATACCGTTCACTTGTTGAGAAGATGGATACAAAGCTTGCGCAGGAATTTGGAAATCATCCAGGACTCATTTTATGGCATATTTCAAATGAGTTTGGAGGAGAGTGCTATTGTGAAAACTGCAAAAAGCGGTTTCAGGAATATTTAAGAGAGAAGTATCACAATAACATTGAAGAACTGAATAAGCAGTGGTGGACCTCCTTCTGGAGCCGCCGTTTTGACTCTTTTGAGCAGATAGAGCCGCCGTATGACAATGGAGAGCATTCTATTCTGGGATTAAATCTGGATTGGAAGCGTTTTAACTCCTGGAATATGAAAGATTACCTTGCATTTGAGCGCAGAATTTTAAAGAAGTATACGCCTCAGGTTCCAGCAACAGCAAACTTTATGAAGCTGTTTGAACAGTTAGATTATGTGGATCTGGCAAAGGAGATTGATATTATTTCGTGGGATGGTTATCCGAGCTGGAATAATGATTATGAGACACCGGCAGATACTGCGGCAGAGCTTAGCTTTGATCATACAGTTATGAGAAGCTTAAAGAAGGATAAGCCATTTATGCTTATGGAGAGCACACCAAGTCTTGTTAACTGGCATTCTGTAAATAAATTAAAGCGTCCGGGCATCCTTCGCGCAAGCAGCATTCAGACGATTGGCTGTGGAAGCGATACAGTTCAGTATTTCCAGTGGAGAAAAGGTCGCGGTGCAGCGGAACAGTTTCATGGCGCTGTTGTAGATCATCTTGGAAGAGATGACACAAGAGTATTCAAAGAAGTATCAGAGGTTGGAGAAATTTTAAAGAAGTTGGCACCAGTTACAGGTTCAAAGGTAACGTCAAAGGCTGCTGTTCTTTTTGATTGGAGCAACCGCTGGGCGATTAAGGACATGCAGGGCATGGCGCGTGATACGAAAAATTATGAGAAGGAAGTACGCAAATTTTACGATATTCATTTAAAGAAGGGCATCAATGCAGATATAGTATTCCCACTTGAGGATTTGTCTTCATACAGTCTTGTTGTACTGCCAATGTATTATGCTGTATCCAAGGAGGCTGGTGAATGGTTAAAGGAATATGTAAAAAATGGCGGAACAGTAGTGGCAACATATCTGACTGCATATGTAAATGAAAATACGCTGGCATACTTAGGCGGCTTTCCGGGCGCAGGTCTTGGAGAGGTCTTTGGTCTGTATGCTGAAGAGCTTGACACATTATATCCAACGGATTCAAATGCAGTTTTGATGAAGGATGGAAACAAGGCTTTAGTAAAGGATTACTGTGAGTTGATTAAGCTTACAGGGGCAGAAGTTCTTGGTACATACGAGAGCGATTTCTATGCAGGTATGCCGGCAGTAACTGTACACTCCTATGGAAAGGGAAAGGCATATTATATTGGAACAAGAATGGAAGAAGCGGATCTGATTAAATTCTTTACACCAATCTGGTCAGAATGCGGTATTAAGGAAAAAGAGCTTCCAGAGGGAGTAGAGTATCTGACACGTACAGCAGAAGATGGCAGCACCTTTGATTTCTATGTCAACTATAACGCAACGCCTGCAACTGTTCAGTTGGCAAAAAATGGAACTAATCTTTTAAACGGCGAGGCAGTAAGCGGCAAGGTTGAGATCTTACCATTTAATGCAGTTGTTGTAAAGTAAGCAATTGTGAGGTTTTGAGATGAGAAAAGAATTGTTTCATATGGAGCGCGATGTCTTAAATATAGGAGATAGTGTGACGATCATTGAGGGACAGCTTCCATTTTCGTATTACTATACAATTGTTCCGGCGCTGGCTATGTCCAAAAATTATAAGAATGCGGAGCGCATTAAAAGCCGTGAGGGCAAAGTTGTTTCAAAAGAACGAAAGGGCAGTACGTTTGAAATCTATGTTGAGTTTGAAAACTAATTGTTTTGTGGGAATTGAACGGTGCACATAAATAAAGAGCACAAAAATTTTGCAATTATGCAGAAATTTGTTTTAGGACTTGAAAAAATAATTTATCCATGGTACTATATTTTAGATAACAACAAAATTCAAGGCGAGGTACCGCCTGGATAGAGAATTGCGGACGGTGCACGTATGTGTACCGTCTTTATTTTTGGCGAAAGGGCATGGTGAACCAATGAAGGCATTTCTAATTTTAGAGGATGGACATGTATTTACAGGTACAGCGATTGGCGCAGATAAAGAAATCATCAGTGAGATTGTTTTTAATACTTCAATGACAGGCTACCTAGAGGTACTTACAGATCCTTCTTATGCGGGTCAGGCTGTTGTAATGACTTATCCGCTGATCGGTAATTATGGAATCTGTTATGAGGATATGGAGTCAAAGCGTCCGTGGCCGGATGGCTATATTGTACGTGAGTTGTCCCGTATGCCAAGCAACTTCAGAAGTCAGGGAACTATTCAGGAGTTTCTTGAGAAAAATGAAATTCCAGGAATCTGTGGAATTGATACTAGAGCATTGACACAGCTTTTGCGTGAGAAGGGAACCATGAATGGTATGATTACACGCAGAGAGGATTTTGACTTGGAGGAGATCCTTCCAAAGCTTAAGGCATATTCTCCGACTGGCGTAGTAATGGCAACTACATGTAAAGAAAGAGAAGTATTGCCGGGAGATGGCTACAAGGTAGCACTTCTTGATCTTGGTGCAAAGAAAAATATTGGCGACTCACTGCATAAGAGAGGTTGTGAAGTTACCATTTATCCTGCTGACACAAAAGCAGAGGATATTCTTGCAGCAAATCCTGATGGCATTATGCTTTCAAACGGTCCTGGAGACCCGAAGGAGTGTACAGAGATCATTAAGGAGATCAAAAAGCTGTATGATTCTAACGTTCCGATTTTTGCAATTTGTCTTGGTCATCAGCTGATGGCACTGGCAAATGGTCTTGATACACATAAGATGAAATATGGTCATCGCGGCGGCAATCATCCGGTAAAGGATTTAAAGACAGGAAGAGTTTATATTACCTCTCAAAATCATGGCTATGTTGTAGATACCGACAAGCTTGATCCAAATGTTGCTGTGCCGGCATTTGTAAATGTAAATGATGGAACAAATGAGGGTCTTTCTTATACAGGAAAGAACATTTTTACAGTTCAGTATCATCCGGAGGCTTGCCCGGGACCGCAGGACAGTGCTTACTTGTTTGATAGATTTTTAGATATGATGGCAGCAGGAAAAAATAAATAATAGACGACAGGAGGAAACACAGCAATGCCAAAGGATAGCAGTATAAAGAAGGTTCTTGTAATTGGTTCGGGTCCGATTGTCATCGGCCAGGCAGCAGAGTTTGACTATGCAGGTACACAGGCCTGCCGTTCATTAAAGGAGGAGGGTGTATCAGTTGTTCTTGTAAACTCTAATCCGGCGACGATTATGACAGATAAAAGAATTGCTGATCATGTCTATATCGAGCCGTTAACAGCAGAGGTGTTAGAGCAGATTATCGAAAAAGAGCGTCCTGACAGTGTTCTTCCGACACTGGGAGGTCAGGCTGGTCTAAATCTTGGTATGGAGCTTGCAGAGAAAGGTATTCTTGAAAAATATGGATGCCGTTTGATTGGTACTACACCAGAGACGATCAGAAAGGCAGAGGATCGTCAGGAATTTAAGGATACAATGGAAAAGATTGGAGAGCCTTGTGCAGCATCTAAGGTTGTTCACAACATTCCAGATGGTCTTGAATTTGCAGAACAGATCGGTTATCCAGTTGTTCTTCGTCCTGCCTACACACTTGGAGGAAGCGGCGGCGGAATCGCATATGACAAAGAGCAGATGGAGGAAATTTTAGGAAATGGTCTTCGTCTTTCCCGTGTAGGTGAGGTTTTGGTTGAGCGCTGCATCGCAGGATGGAAAGAGATTGAGTACGAGGTAATGCGTGATGGTGCAGGAAATGTAATTACAGTCTGCAACATGGAAAACATTGACCCTGTTGGTGTTCATACAGGAGATAGTATAGTTGTTGCACCGTCTCAGACGCTTGGTGATAAGGAATATCAGATGCTTCGTACCTCAGCGTTAAATATCATCAGTGAGTTAAAGATTACTGGAGGATGTAACGTTCAGTACGCATTAAAGCCAGACAGCTTTGAGTATTGTGTTATTGAGGTAAACCCGCGTGTAAGCCGTTCCTCTGCACTGGCATCAAAGGCAACAGGTTATCCGATTGCAAAGGTTGCAGCAAAGATTGCACTTGGCTACACTCTTGATGAGATTCCGAATGCCATCACAAAGAAAACCTTCGCAAGTTTCGAGCCAATGTTAGACTACTGCGTTGTCAAGATTCCGAGACTGCCATTTGATAAGTTTATCAGTGCATCAAGAAAGCTGACAACACAGATGAAGGCAACAGGAGAAGTTATGGCAATCTGTGATAACTTCGAGGGTGGTCTTATGAAGGCACTTCGTTCTCTTGAGCAGCATGTTGACAGCCTTGTAACAGATGAGTACAGCAAGCTGACGGCAGATGAGTTTGAGGAGCAGATGAGTATTGTCGATGACCGCAGAATCTTCCGCATTGCAGAGGCAATCCGCAGAGGCTACAGCTATGAAAAGATCCATCAGATCACAATGATTGATCCGTGGTTTATTGACAAGATTGCTATTCTTGTAGAGATGGAGACACGTCTGAAAACAGAAGAACTTACTCCTGATCTGTTAAAGGAAGCAAAGCGTATTGAATTCCCGGATAAGTTAATCGCATCCTTAAGCGGCAAGACTGAGGATCAGGTAAAGAAGATGCGCTATGACAATGGCATCACAGCAGCCTTTAAGATGGTTGATACATGTGCAGCAGAGTTTGCAGCAACTACACCATATTATTATTCTGTTTTTGGAAGCGAGAATGAGGCGAAAAAGACAGAGGGAAGAAAGAAGGTTCTTGTTCTTGGTTCTGGACCTATCCGTATCGGACAGGGTATTGAGTTTGACTTCTGTTCTGTTCATTGTACGTGGGCATTTGCAAAGGAAGGCTATGAGACTGTTATCATCAATAATAACCCTGAAACAGTTTCAACCGATTTCGATATTGCAGATAAGCTGTATTTTGAGCCACTGACACCAGAAGATGTGGAGAGTATTGTAAATCTGGAGCATCCAGACGGCGCTGTTGTTCAGTTTGGCGGTCAGACAGCAATTAAGCTGACTGAGGCCTTAATGAAGATGGGAGTTCCGATTCTTGGAACGAGCGCAAAAGACGTTGATGCGGCAGAGGATCGTGAGCTGTTTGACCAGATTCTTCGCGAGACAAAGATTCCGCGTGCATCAGGCGGCACTGTATTTACAGTAGAAGAGGCATTAAAGGTTGCGCATGAGCTTGGTTATCCAGTTCTTGTTCGTCCGTCATACGTTCTTGGCGGTCAGGGTATGCAGATTGCAATCAACGATGAGGATATTACGCAGTATATTGGTATTATCAATCGTTATGCACAAGAGCATCCGATTCTTGTAGATAAATATCTGATGGGTAAGGAGCTTGAGGTTGATGCTGTATGTGATGGACAGGATATTTTGATTCCTGGTATCATGGAGCACATTGAGCGTGCAGGTATCCACTCTGGTGATAGTATTTCTGTTTATCCGGCAAAGAGCATAAGTCAGAAGACAAAAGAAACTATCGTTGAGTATACAAAGCGTCTGGCAAGAGCGCTTCATGTAAGAGGTCTGATTAATATTCAGTTTATCGAGTATCAGGGAGCTGTTTATGTAATCGAGGTTAATCCGCGTTCTTCACGTACCGTACCGTATATCAGTAAGGTAACAGGAATCCCGATTGTTGATCTGGCAACACAGGTCATCATTGGAAATACAATTCGTGGTCTTGGTTATGAGCCAGGTTTGCAAAAGGAAGCAGATTATTACGCAATTAAGATGCCGGTATTCTCCTTTGAGAAGCTGCGCGGAGCTGATATTGCACTTGGACCAGAGATGAAGTCAACAGGTGAGTGTCTTGGAATCGGCAAGACCTTTAACGAGGCACTTTATAAGGCTTTCCTTGGTGCAGGCTTCCATCTTCCAAAGTATAAGAAGATGATTATTACAGTTCGCGATGATGATAAGGAAGAGATCGTAGATATTGCAAGACGTTTCAAGGCAATTGGCTACGAGATCTATGCGACAAAGGGAACAGGAGCAGCACTTCGTGCAAAGGGAGTGGATACACTTTATATAAGCAAGCTGGAGCAGGATTCACCGAATCTTCTTGATTTGATTCTTGGCCATCAGATTGATCTTGTCATTGATACACCAACACAGGGCGCAGAGCACAGCCATGATGGTTTTATTATCCGTAGAAATGCAATCGAGACAGGTGTAAATGTACTGACAGCAATCGATACAGCAAAGGCATTGATTACTAGTCTTGAGAATAGAGAAGAGCAGCTGACACTGATCGATATCGCAACCATTTGAGACACCAGGGGACAAAAGCCAGAGTGCGCTCGTGCTTGCACGAGAAAGCACATGGCTTTGGGACCTATTTAAAAACAACACCAGGGGACAATAGAAATATTGTCCCCTTATGCGTTTTGAAAGGAGAAAATTGAATGCTTAGACAAACAATAGCAGAGCTTATCGTACTATTTTTTTGCTATTCTGTCGCCGGATGGTGCATGGAAGTGATATTAAAGTATATACAGTTTCACCGTTTTATTAACCGTGGATTTTTAATTGGTCCATATTGTCCGATTTATGGCTCAGGTGCCGTTGTTGTAACAGTTTTAGTTGGTGGACTGATCGGAAATGCAAGCTATATTGTGACGTTTTTGGCGTCTTTTGTACTCTGCGGAGTCCTAGAATATTTTGTCAGCTGGTACATGGAAAAAATGTTCCATGCGCGCTGGTGGGATTACAGCCAAAAGCCAATGAATCTGCATGGCCGTATTTGGATTGGAAACTTGGTATTATTTGGAATTGGAGGTGTGGCAATTGTAAAGCTGATTGATCCAGTTTTGATGAAATGGATTCATGCCATTCCGCAGTGGATTCTTTATACGCTGTCAGGTGCAATTGTTATGCTGATGATCTGGGATAATATTGTATCACATATTGCATTTAATCTTGTTAAAAAGGAAATTGATGGCGTAGAAGCAGATAATTCTGAGGAAGTCAGCACAAAGGTGCGCCAACTTCTTCGCGAGGATCCGGTACTGCTTCGCCGTATCGGAGAGGCATATCCGAACTTAGAAATCAATTCTAAGAAATTTGCAGAGAAGCTAAAGGCACAGGCAGAGGCTGTACAGGAGAGTGTAGAAGAGAAGAAGCAGGCAGTGGCGGATGCTGTAGCAGAGGGAAAATTGGCGGCAGAAGCGGCAGCAGAAGAACGGAGACTGGCAGCAGAGGAGCGAAAACAGCTAGTGCAGGAGGCTGTTGAAGAGAAAAAAATAGCTTTTGAGGAGAAAAAGCAGGCAGTAGCTCTTGCTGTGTCAAAAGCACAGCAAAAGCGGCAGTCAGAAGAGGCTTTTCGTGCTCGCATGAAAAAAGCAGATCAGAAAAAACGTGAAGAAAAAATAAGAAAAGGAAATAAAAAATGAGATATCAACCATTGTCGAGGCGACTGATCAATTTGATCTATCCGCTCGTCATCTATATGGCTATAGGAATGGCAGTGCTAGGTATTTATCCAAACGGCGGTCTGATGGCAAATCTGATTGAAAAAGTGTCCTGTATTATAATTATGGGAATTTTATTTTATAAAGATTCCAAACAGATTCGCTGGGAAGGCAAGAAGCTGTCACTTTATTCTGTAATCATCATGATTATTATTGGAATATGTGCCTGTATTGGCGTTAATATGCTGTTTGAGTTAACTGGGTTAAAGACAATCAGAGAAGAAGATGCAAAAAACGTAGCAAAGGCACTTTATTCAGATAAGCTGTGGCTTCAGATACTTGTAGTTGGCATTGCAGCACCAGTGGCAGAGGAACTTTTATTTCGCGGTATCCTTTACAGAAGAATGCGTACGTGGCTTAGTGTGGGGCCGTCAGCCTTGGCAGCGCTTTTGATTTTTGCCGCAGTTCATGGCAATCTGCTTCAGGCACTGTACGCATTTATTTTAGGAGCACTTCTTGTTTGGGCATATGAACGGTTCGCAAAGCTTACAGCACCAATTATTTTGCATGTATCAGCCAACCTCATATCTATTATTGTACAGCAAAGCACATGGCTTAGCAGCTATTTGCAGACATATGCAGTGGCTGCCTGCATCATTGGTCTTGCAGGAACAGCTGCAGGAGTTGTGTATATTACAGTTCACGAATAAGCCAGAAACTATTGCACCGAGGGGCTTTCATAAACAGTAACTTTTGTATTTGACAAAAAGACCTTGCAGTAGCCTGAAAAATTGTATATAATCACCTTGTATGGTATTTGTACAGGAAAATTTGCACTGCAGCATATGCTGCTAGGTTACAGAAAGGTATTTATGATGAAACTTTTAACAATAACAGTTCCAAGCTATAATTCAGAGGCATATTTGGATCGCTGCATGGCAACGCTGCTTCCGGGTGGTGATGAGGTAGAGATTTTGATCGTGGATGACGGATCAACAGACCGTACAGCAGAAATTGCGGACGAATATGAGAGAAAATATCCGAATATTGTGCGGGCAATTCATAAGGAAAACGGAGGTCATGGAGACGCAGTAACGACGGGAATCAGAAATGCAACAGGTCTGTTCTTTAAAGTAGTTGACAGTGATGATAGCCTTGCACCAGAAGCTTATAAGCAGGTGCTTGATTTTTTGCGCCGTATTGTCAAAAAAAATCATGAGCTTGATATGCTGATTTCCAATTTTGTTTACAATCGTCATGACGAGAATGGTGACGTGCTTCGCCAGAAGTCAATTGATTATCGCAAGACACTTCCAAGGGGACGTTTCTTTAGCTGGAAAGAAATAGGTAAGTTCCAGACAGGTCATTATCTTTTGATGCATGCAGTAATATACCGCACCAGTCTGTTAAAGGGAATTAACCTGACGCTTCCAAAGCATACATTCTATGTTGATAATATTTATGTATACAAGCCATTTCCATATGTGCGCGTTATGTACTATCTGGATGTAGATTTTTATATGTACTATACGGGAAGAGAAGATCAGTCTGTTAATCAGCAGGTTATGATGAAGCGAATCGACCAGCAGGATCGCGTCAATCGCATCATCTTTGATGCATTTGATCTTGAAAAGATCAGCAACAAAAAGCTGCGCAGCTATTTATATAGCTATCTGCAGATTATGTGTACGGTAACTACAGTTCATTATGCGTTAATTAACACAGAGGATTCAAAACAAAAAAAGGAAGCACTTTGGAGCTATATGAAAAAAGAAAATCAAACTATGTGGCATCATCTTCGTTTTAGTGCTCAGGGAATTGCACTAAATCTTCCAGGTAAGGTCGGAAGAGCGATTGTATGCAGGGGATATGGTTTGGCACAGCGCTTCTTTGGATTTAGTTAATAATTTTTTTTGGAAAAGGAGAGTTATTATTAAGACTCTCCTTTTTTGTGGGATGAAATTTTATGACACAAAAAAGGACCGCTTGCGCGATCCTTGTAGTCAGTAGCGGAAGGGAGATTTGAACTCTCGACACCACGGGTATGAACCGTGTGCTCTAGCCAGCTGAGCTATTCCGCCAAGATGGGGCCTATAGGGCTCGAACCTATGACCCTCTGCTTGTAAGGCAGATGCTCTCCCAGCTGAGCTAAGACCCCTTGACAAAGAGAAGTATAGCGCATATCAAAGAAAATGTCAAGCAAATTTTTTAAAAAATTCCGAAAATTTTTATAGATTCTGCGTGGAAAATAAAAGTGAGTCGTGATATGATATTGATACCAGGGTCAAAAGGTCAGAAATCCGATGCAAGAGAATTTCTGACTTCTTGACTCGCCAAAAACATGAGTAAGTAGCCATTTTTTGAAGAAAATGAGCGGATTACGAAATGATAATTATAAAACAAAGAAAGGTAAGGAGATTTGATATGAGAGTTGGTATGGGATATGATGTGCATCGCCTCGTTGAGGGACGCAAACTGATTTTAGGCGGTGTAGAGATTCCGTATGAAAAAGGACTTCTTGGTCATTCTGACGCAGATGTGCTGCTTCATGCAATAATGGATGCGCTGCTTGGTGCGGCTGCACTTGGAGATATTGGTCAGCATTTTCCAGACACGGATCCGGCATATAAGGGAGCATCAAGCATAGAATTGCTAAAAAGAGTAGGAGAACTTCTTGAGGAAAATTGTTACTACATCAGCAATATAGATGCAACTGTTATTGCACAGAGACCGAAGCTTGCCGGATATCGTGAGCAGATGAGAGCAAATATTGCAGAGGCACTTCATCTTGAACTCGATCAGGTAAACATTAAGGCAACAACAGAAGAAGGACTAGGCTTTACAGGAACAGGAGAGGGCATCTCTTCACAGGCAGTATGCTTAATTGATAAGCCGGAATTTTATATGGACGGTACGATTGGCTGCGGTGGCTGTGGCGGCTGTAAAAATTGATCTATAACTGATTTTTAGAAATTGAAAATTTGAAAGGATAACTGGAAAATAATGGGAGGACTTGATTTATTCGGGTGTCTTTGGCTCTTTTTCGTATATTCATTTTTTGGGTGGATTGCAGAAACGTGTTTTTGCGTCTTAAAATACCGAAAATTTATGAACAGAGGTATGCTAAACAGCCCACTTTGTATTGTATATGGCATTGCAGCAGTAATTATAACAATTGGCTTTCCAGAATTGTTTGATGAGATACCGATTTTGTTTCTGGGCTGTGCGGGAGTTAGTACACTTCTTGAGTGGTTTACAGCAAAGATTCTTGAAAAATTGGATCATAAAAAATGGTGGGACTATTCTTCTAAAAGATGGAATCTTGATGGATACATCTGTCTGCAGTATTCTATTGTATGGGGTATCTTAGGCGTTTTATCAGTTAAGTTTGTAACACCTGTTTTGATGAAACTTTATCATATGGTACCATCATTTATGATGCAGATTGCATTGTGGGCACTGCTTGGTGTGTTAATAGTTGATATTTTGGGATCTACATATATCATTCGCGGCAGTGTAAAGAGAAATGATACGATTCAAAAGATTGATCACGAACTCTATAGCAGAAAAAAACGATTTGGAAGATGGCTTGAAAAGCATATCCTTATGCGTGTGGAAAAAGCATATCCTGCGATCAATGAGGGAGAACGCGTAGAGAAGGAAAAAATAACCGTTTTTGCTGAAGGCTGCAGTTTTTACAAGCTTGTATTATTGTTTTTTATAGGTGCATTTGCAGGCGATTTGATAGAGACTATATTTTGCCGTATCACGATGGGGTACTGGATGAGCAGAAGCAGCGTTGTATGGGGTCCATTTAGTATTGTATGGGGTCTTGCAATGGTGGTGGCAACATCGCTTTTGTACAACTACAGAAATCGCTCCTCATCGTTTATTTTTGCGATGGGAACCGTATTAGGCGGTGTATACGAGTATTTGTGCAGCGTTTTTACGGAAATCGTGTTTGGAAAGATCTTCTGGGATTACAGCGGTTTTATGTTTAATATCGGAGGACGAATTAATTTGCTGTTTTGTTTTTTCTGGGGAATTGCAGGTGTTGTATGGTTGAAAGGAGTTTATCCTTATCTTTCTAAGTGGATTGAAAAAATTCCAATGCTTGCCGGAAAAATCATAACATGGTGTCTTATCATTTTTATGGTAGCAGACAGTCTTGTGTCAGCAGCGGCACTTATGCGCCAGGATCAGCGTGAAAAAAATATTCCAGCAAGCAATGTTGTACAGCAGTGGCTGGATGAAAATTATGATGATGAAACACTTTATAAGATTTATCCAAAGGCAAAGAAGCCAAAAAAGGTTGACAAATCCGAAAACATCACATATAGTAACACTAGAAATGATGCAGCACTGTAATACAGTGAATAAACAGACATCTGTGATATTTTTGCATCATACAATAAAAAAAGCTTCGAAAAGGCTTTGAACGGAAAGAGTACTGTCACAGGAAATGTCAGAGAGAGCAGGTCCAGGCTGAAAACCTGCTTCGTGGAGTGAGACAGGAAGTGCATCCGGGAGCTGGCTGTGTGAATAAAGTAGCATGGCACGCTGGTTTGCGTTATCACCGGCTGTGTATACAGCATAAGTGTCAGCATCTATGCTCTCACAGGAGTGGAACCGCGGAAAATTTTTCGTCTCCTGGCTTTTGCCAGGGGACGTTATTTTTTTTGATACAAGGTTTCCAAAGTTAAAACATTTCGTGCTTGCACGAAACTGTTTTTGACCTTGGAAACCTTGTATCAAAAAACTGCGGACAAAGATTTTCGAAGCAAGAAGGGAGTGGCATGAGAATCGTTCAATATGTACTTGATGAAATTTCGCTGATCAGAGAACGGGATCCGGCAATTAATTCACCGGCAGAGGTATTTTTGTATCCTTGTTTCTGGGCAGTACTTTGGTATCGTCTTGCGCACAGGCTTTATCTGAAAAAAAGATATTTTGCAGCGCGTATGATCTCTCAGTGTACAGCACGAAGAACTGGAATCGAGATCCACCCAGGAGCTAAGATCGGAAAAGGATTTTTTATTGATCATGGTCATGGTGTTGTGATTGGAGAGACAGCAGAGATTGGTGACAATGTTACCTTATATCAAGGTGTTACACTTGGCGGTACAGGAAAAGAGCATGGAAAACGCCATCCGACAATTGGAAATAATGTTATGATCAGTGCAGGCGCGAAGGTTCTCGGTTCCATTACAATTGGAGACAACTGTAAAATCGGTGCTGGAAGTGTTGTACTAAAACCAGTTCCGCCAAATTCTACGGTGGTAGGAGTTCCAGGACGTGTTGTCAAACGTGACAATGTACGATTGCCGCAAACTGATCTTGATCAGGTGCATATGCCAGATCCGGTGCTTGCTGATATTGAACAGCTTAAAAAGCAGTACGCTAAGCTGTATCAAATGTTTGAGAAATCACAGATGAAAACGAAAAGAAGAAAGGAAAAAACATGGAAATCTACAATACATTAACAAAACGAAAAGAAGAATTTAAGCCGCTTGAGCCGGGAAAGGTAAAAATGTATGTCTGCGGTCCTACAGTATACAATTATATTCATATTGGAAATGCACGCCCGATGATCGTATTTGATACTGTGCGCCGCTATATGGAATACAAGGGCTATGACGTAAATTATGTTTCAAATTTTACTGATGTAGATGATAAGATTATCAAAAAGGCAAATGAGGAAGGTGTTGAGGCATCTGTTATCTCTGAGCGTTTCATAAAGGAGTGCAAGCAGGATATGGCTGCTATGAATGTAAAGCCGGCGACAACTCATCCGCTTGCAACACAGGAAATCGATGGAATGATCGATATGATCAGTACCTTGATCGAAAAAGGTCATGCGTATGAGAAGAATGGCACTGTTTATTTCCGTACTGCAAGTTTTAAGGATTATGGTAAGCTTTCTCATAAGAACCTTGATGATCTTCAGTCAGGTTTTCGTGATTTAAAGGTAAGTGGCGAGGAAGACAAGGAAAGCCCGCTTGATTTTGTTTTGTGGAAGCCAAAGAAGGAAGGAGAGCCATACTGGGAATCTCCGTGGAGCGAAGGACGTCCGGGATGGCATATTGAGTGCTCTGTTATGTCAAAGAAATACTTAGGTGAGCAGATTGATATTCATGCCGGTGGTGAGGATTTAATTTTCCCACATCATGAAAATGAGATTGCACAAAGCGAGGCATGCAACGGAAAAGAGTTTTCTCATTATTGGATGCACAATGCGTTCTTAAATATTGATAACAGAAAAATGAGTAAGTCACTTGGTAACTTCCTGTTAGTAAGAGATATTGAGAAGAAGTATGATCTTCAGGTACTTCGTTTCTTTATGTTAAGCGCACACTACAGAAGTCCATTAAATTTCAGTGCAGAGCTTATGGAAGCAGCAAAGAACGGTCTTGATCGTATCTTAACATGTGCTGCATGGCTTCAGAATCAGTCTGCTAACGAGGGTGAGCTTACTAATCAGGAGAGCGAAGTAGTCGAGGAAGCAAAGAAATATGTAGGCAAGTTTGAGGCAGCAATGGAGGATGACTTTAACACAGCAGATGCAATTGCAGCTATTTTCGAGCTTGTAAAATATGTAAATACAAATAAGACAGATGAGCTTTCAGGAAAAGCAGCAAAGGCACTGTATGAGATTTTAAAGCAGCTTTGCGATATCCTTGGTATTATCATTGAGAAAAAAGAAGAACTTTTGGATGCTGATATCGAAGCTTTGATCGAGGAGCGTAAGCAGGCAAGAAAGGCAAAGAACTTTGCACGTGCCGATGAAATTCGTAAAGAACTTGCTGATAAGGGCATTATTCTTGAGGATACAAGACAGGGTGTGACCTGGAAGCGTGTGTAATAAAAATCAGAAAGATATAGAAAGAGGAAATACATGGAACAAAATCAGCAGCTGCTTGAACAGATCCAACAGAAATTTTTATTAAAGCAGATGCCTGCAAAGGAATATTCACCTTTGGTGCTTGCTTATATTGGCGATGGGATTTACGATATGATTGTCCGCACGATTTTTGTAAGCTACGGAAATACACAGGTTGATAAATTAAACAAGCAGGCAAGCAATGTCTGCCGTGCCTCTTCACAGGCCGCGATTGCATTTGCAATTGCACCGCTTTTGACAGAGGAAGAGACATCTGCTTACCGCAGAGGCCGTAATGCAAGATCTTTTACAAAAGCAAAGAATGCAACGATGTCTGATTATCGTCATGCAACTGGATTAGAGGCACTTTGTGGTTATCTGTATTTAAATGGTGAGATGGAGCGTTTGCTTGATCTTCTTTCAGAGGGCTTTGTGCGCACAGGTGTGCTGTGCGTCGAAGCACCTGAAAAAGAGAAGCTGCATCAGGAAGAAGAAAGGACGAAGGAATAAAGAAAATATGGGATATCATGAATCATTAACAGAGGGCCGAAACGCGGTTCTTGAAGCATTTCGAAGCGGAAAAACTGTTGACAGACTGTTTGTACTTGATGGCTGTCAGGACGGACCTGTAAAGACGATCCTGCGTGAAGCAAAGAAGCAGGATACGATGGTGCAGTATGTAAAGAAGGAGCGTCTTGATCAGCTGTCTGAGACTAAGAATCATCAGGGCGTGATTGCATATTGTGCAGCATGTGAGTACGCAGAGGTCTCTGATATTTTAGAGAATGCAAAGAAAAAGGGTGAGGCACCGTTTATTGTGCTTCTTGATGGGATTGAAGATCCGCACAATTTAGGTGCTATCATTCGTACTGCAAATCAGGCAGGTGCACATGGTGTAATCATTCCAAAGCGCAGAGCAGTTGGTTTAACAGCGACAGTTGCACGTACCTCTGCAGGTGCAGTGAATTATACGCCTGTTGCAAAAGTAACAAATCTTGTTACTGTAATGGAAGACTTAAAGAAAGAGGGAATGTGGTTTGTCTGTGCAGATATGGACGGCGAGGAAATGTATTCCCTTAATTTGAAGGGACCTATCGGTCTTGTCATTGGAAATGAAGGAGAAGGTGTATCAAGACTTGTAAAGGAACATTGTGATATGGTTGCCTCTATCCCAATGAAGGGTGACATCGATTCCTTAAACGCATCTGTAGCTATGGGTGTTCTGGCATACGAGATTGTAAGACAGAGACGTTTTTAAAGCATACGATGTTTTTGATCAAACTATTTTCGACATGTCAGACTCCGTAAAAATACCGACTGTGAGTTGAAATAACATGAACAGATAGCATGAATTTTGACACAATTTAGCTCTTTGTATAGTCGGAGAGCTAAATTGATGTCTTTTTTAATAAAAATAAAAAAACTTAAAAAAGGTGTTGACAAAACATTCGGAAAGTAGTATAGTAGTGCGTGTCGAGCGAAATAAAGTCCGGCAAACAAGCTGATGTGGCACAGGTGGTAGCGCACCTCATTGGTAATGAGGAGGTCACGGG
>NZ_JAXWCK010000048.1:0-36056 GCF_037349415.1 Anthropogastromicrobium sp. | reverse complement strand
ATGGATTTGAGAGGGAAAGAAGTTTTATGATTCAAATTTTATATTTCAGAAATAACAATAAGATACTATTTTTCCCACGCCTACTATGAGAACGGCGGCTATGAGATAGAAATTGCATATACCGGCGAATAAAAGACGCTGCCGTTGCAGGAACATTCCTTCCCGCAACGGCAGTTTTCATTTGCGCTTCTTTCTCTGACTGACCGGCATCCCCATTTTCTTTGACTTTTGGAGAATCCGAATGAGCCAGCGAAATTCTTCTTCCGAAAGATTTTTGTAATTGATACCGAGTTGTTTACAATAAAGGAACACCTGTTTTTCCTGACGGCTCCCCTTGAAGTTTTCAACTGCTTCCAGATTTTCCCGCAGTTCATCGGCAACGGTAGTCAGGGGCGCACTCTCGCTGTCGTTCTTGTGTGCTTCCCGTATATCCCGTGAGGTTCTGAAAGCCAGTGGGGACAGGTAAAATGGCTTTTTTACTGTCCCTGTGGCTTAGTTCACAAAATTTTCACAAAAAATTAGCACTCAACTCTTGACATTGCTAATAATACGTGCTATAGTACAGCTAGAACAAAAGAGAGGGGTACAGAGAGAACAAAAGGAACAAAAAGTTGAATGTTCCAGGTTCTCCAAGGAACTTCCAATCTGGAGTTTGGAAACAGCAAAGCTGTGGATGAAAAATAAACTGGAAAAATAATGATGAGTGATTTGAAAGGAGATTTTGATTATGTTAGTACCGAGCATTTTTAGTGATAATTTCTTTGATGATTTCTTTGAATTTCCATTTATAGATGACAGAGCAGAGCGTAAGCTGTACGGACATCATGCAGCAAACCTGATGAAGACTGATATCAAGGAATTCGACGATAAGTATGAGGTTGAGATTGATCTTCCGGGATTCAAGAAAGATGAAGTACAGGTTGAGCTTAAGGATGGTTATCTGGTAGTCAGCGCCGAGAAGGGTCTTGACGAGGACGAGAAAGATAAGAAGAGCGGCAAGTACTTAAGAAGAGAGCGTTATGCAGGCTCCTGCCAGAGAAGCTATTATGTTGGCAAGGATACAACCGAAGATGATATCAAGGCTCACTTTGAGCATGGTATGCTGACGGTAACTGTTGCAAAGAAGGAAGCAAAGCCAGCAGTAGAAGAGAAGAAGCATATCGCAATTGAAGGATAAAAAAATAATAGATAATGTAGATAGTTAGAGGGCATGCGCCAAAAGGCGCGTGTCCTCTTTTTTTGTGTGAGTAGCAAATTTTTTTCATAGGTGTTATTGCTCTTGCAAACGCATGTCTTGCTGTGTATAATCAAAATTAGAAACATGACGTTTTGTGAACCAGTGGGGACAGATAAAAAGCCACGGTACCTGTCCCGGTGGAAAGGAGATTTATGGAGATTTATAAAATTCTTGTAATTGGAAATAGTTTTGGAGAGGATGCAACTCATTTTTTACATGATCTGGCATTGACAAGAGGGATCAATACAAAGGTAGTTAATTTGTATATCGGAGGTTGCAGTCTGGAACGTCATTGGAGAAATATTGAAAATGAGGCGAAGGACTATGAATATCAGTTAAACGGAAGAGCTACGGGAAACAAGGTGTCTATTCAGGATGCACTCGTAGAAGAAAAATGGGATTATATTGTCACACAGCAGTCTAGTCATGACAGTGGCTGGCTTGACACGTATGAACCATTTATGGGATGGATAGCAGAATACATCAAAAAGGAAGCACCGTGGGCTAAGTTTATGCTGCAGGAAACTTGGGCATATGAGGTTGACAGCAAGCATGACTGTTTCGCACGATATCATAGAGATCAGGATGAGATGTATCAGAAACTGAGAGCAAATTATTATAAAGAAGCGCAGAAGTATGGACTGGATTTAATTCCGTGCGGTGATGTGATCCAGACGCTGCGAAAGGAAAAGGAATTTAATGTGCGTGAAGGCGGAATATCGCTTTGCAGAGATGGATTTCATATGAATTATTTATATGGACGTTACGCGCTTGCCTGCACATGGCTTGCGAAAATTTTTGGAGAGGAAGCAGGAAAGATCAGTAATGAATTTCTTGCAGAGTCAGCAGGCATGCAGGATTTTGCTCTTCTTGGAAAAATTCGTAAAATTGCGGAGCAGGTATGCTGGAATAAGTAAGAGGAGGATTATCTTATGCAGGAACAAAAATTAGAACGTATCACGCCGGCACAGGCGGGGCTTGATCCACAGTGTATTATTAATATGATGGATCGGATGGAGAAGGAACATATCAACATAACCAGTTTTATGTTGCTGCGTCATGGAAAAGTGTTGTGTGAAGCTTCGTATGAGCCGTATGATGCAGCACAGCTGCGAACCGTGTATTCTCTTAGCAAAACCTTCACTTCAATGGCAGTTGGAATTGCAGCTGGAGAAGGAAAGATTGACCTTGATGAAAAGATCACAGATTTATTTGCAGCGGAAATTGAAAACGGAAAGATTCAGGTAGGAAAAGAGCTTGCTTCGCTTAGCTTGCGCCATCTGCTTCGCATGTCAACAGGACAGGAGAAGGAACCAGGAGATAGCGATTGTTGGGATGACATGGTGTCAGCATTTTTGCGTGAGCCGTTTCATGAGATGCCGGGAGAGGTATTCCGCTATAATTCAATTGCTACCTATATGTTGTCAGCATCGTTAAAGAAAAAAGGAATCGATCTGGAACATTATCTGGAGGAGAAACTGTTAACACCAATGGGAATTTCAGGTACGCGCTGGCTGCGTGATCCAAAAGGAATCTGCGTAGGTGGCTTTGGATTTTCGCTGTATCCGGAGGTGATCGCAAAGCTTGGTCAGATGATTCTGCAGGGTGGTGTATGGAATGGTGTTCAGTTAGTTCCAAAGGACTACATTGACATGGCTACTTCAAAGCAGATTGAAAATGGGAATGATCCAGACAGTGACTGGGCGCAGGGATACGGCTATCAGATGTGGAGATGTCGCCACAATGCAGTGCGCGGAGACGGTATGTATGGACAGTTTTGCATTATCCACAAAGAAACAGATACGGTACTTGCCATGACGGCTGTAACTAGTGATATGCAGGGTGAGATGAACGCCTATTACGATGAGGTATTGCTGAAATATCAGGATGAGCCATTGTCAGAGGATGAAAAGACAATGGAAGTATTGAAAAAACGCCTGAATGAGCTGCATTATGTGCGCCTGCTGCCAGAAGATGACGGCGTTGATGTACCAGAAGCATTCAAAAATGTCGATCTGTCACTAACAAGCTTTTTTGATTTGTCATTGAACATCGAAGGCAATGCGCTTACATTGACAGGAAAAGACGGCGAGATCTGGTACCGAGCAGAGAGAGGTAGTTGGAGCAAAATCAATCGTAAGGTACACTGTTCTCCATTTTACACAGAGAAAGACAGTATGGATACGCCTGTCATTGGCGCGTGGGGCGTAAAGAACGGTGTATTGACTATTCGTGTATACGAGATTGAATTTCTTGAGGAGGATACACTTACTCTGACAGAAGCAGAAGATGGCATCCATGTAAGCTTTGCCAATACAACTATTCCATCAAATCCGAATGAGTATGTCAAGAAAGTAATTGAACATTCGTAAAAATCTATAGTTGACTTTTGAAAATGACTTTGGTAGAATGAACCCAATAAAAGGGAGTAGCTGACCAAAATAGGTGCACTTCTTCGTCAGTACAGTTATTAAAGAATAACTCGGAAAGTGATGAAACAGCGAGACTTTTACTGCAATGCAGTAGGAGTCTCTTTTTATATACCTGCTGCAAATAAAATAAGAAAGAGGTAGGTAGTATGATGGTACAAGTGTTGATTTTGCTGGTGGGATTTTTTCTGCTGGTAAAGGGAGCGGACTGGTTTGTGGAGGGAGCAGCAAGCATTGCAAAAAAGCTTGGAATACCGCAGCTTGTAATAGGACTTACAATAGTTGCCATGGGAACGAGTTTGCCAGAAGCAGCTGTAAGCATTACGGCAGCATTAGACAATAATGCAGGAATCACAATCGGAAATATTGTTGGAAGTAATATCTTAAATATATTGATAATTCTTGGAATTACAGCGGTCATTACGAATGTTTCAATTCAAAAATCAACGTTCTATTATGAAATACCATTCATGCTTATAATTACCGTAATACTCATGATATTTGGAATTACAGGTTCCAAGATAACATTTATGGAGGGCGTTATTTTCTGGATTTTATTTTTGCTCTATCTCGGATACCTTTATATTATGTCAAAAAAGGGTACAGAGCAGGAAGAAGAGAATGTAAAAGATATACCAGTATGGAAATGTCTTCTTTTCATGGTGCTTGGCGGAGTTATGGTAGTAATGGGAAGTGATTTTGCCGTTAGCGGTGCAACAGAAATAGCAAGATTTTTTGGAATGAGTGAACGATTTATTGGTCTTACTATTGTAGCATTTGGAACATCACTTCCAGAACTTGTAACATCAGTTACGGCAGCAAGAAAGGGAAACGCCGGAATCGCCATAGGAAATATAGTAGGAAGCAATATTTTCAATATTTTATTTGTAATAGGTACAGCAGCACTCATTTGCTCCGTTCCATTTGAACGTAAATTTATCATTGATACAATCATTGCAGTTCTCAGTGGAGTATTGCTTTGGGGTGGAACAATTAAAAAGAAAGAGCTTAGAAAGCCTTGCGGAATTTTGATGCTGCTTGATTATGCAGCGTATTTTGTATATTTGTGTGTAATATAAAACCAGTAGGGACAGATAAAAATCCATTTTACCTGTCCCCACTGGTTTTTTTGTGATATACTAAGTCCAGAAAAGCAGTAAATAAACAGAAAAGGAGAACTGTAAAATGAAACGCTATATGGCACATATTCTTGTTTCGGCTGAAAAGATCACCGAGCATTTTCTAAAGGTACAGGTACATGATGAGGGTACTCTTGCAGACGGTGGTATGGAAGGCTTAATAGTAGATGTAAAGCCTACCGTGTTTGCTCTGCGTGCAGCAATGTCTGTGTATTTGTATCCGCAGAGTCGTTTTTATAAGGATGAGACACTTAGAACAGCAATGGAGCAGGCAATAGATTTTGTTGCGCGAAACCAAAATGAGGATGGAAGCTTTGACTATACAGTGTGCAACTTCCATTCCGCACCAGACACAGCATTTTGCTATCATCCGATGGATAAGACATATCGTCTTATGAAAAAATTTGAAAATGATGTGGATACATCCTCACTTCAGGAAAAATATCTTTCGATTATGAAAAAGGCCGCGGCAGCCATTCGCGACGGCGGTTTCCACACACCGAATCATCGCTGGGCAATTTGTGCAGCACTTATGCAGGCCGCAGATGTTTTTGCCGCAGATGAATCATTTGCTAAGAGCTGCAAAGCACGCACGGAAAAGTATTTTAATGAAGGAATTGATGGAAATGCAGACGGAGAGTATGCAGAGCGCTCTACAGGAGGCTATAACTGCGTTGTCAACGATGCAATGATCAATCTTTATGAGATGACAAAGAACAAGGAATATTTGTCATATCCAGAGAGAAATCTTCATATGATGGAGCTGTATTTTGAACCTGACGGCACTATCTTTACACAAAATTCCACAAGACAGGATCGCGGTAAAAAGGTATGGCCTGATCTGTATTTTCATCAGTATTTGTATATGGCAACAAGAGGAAATGTCACAGGTGAGCATCGCGATGAATTTTTAAGGGCAGCTCATCAGATTATCAGAAGCTGTATCGCAAGAGGAGATGATGCACCGGATTGCCTGTATCTTTTGATGCTGTATGAGCAGATGGCAGAGTGTACATTAGAGGGAAGCGGCTTTATAAAGAAATATAGAAAGCTTTTCTCAGATTCAGGTGTGCTTCGTGTGGCAAGGGAAAACTATGCATACACAGCATTGAAAGGAAAAACAGCCTTTTTGTATGTGAATGTCAATGGAATGGATGTTTGCTTTAAGATAGGTGAGAGCTTCTGCGAGGTGCGAAACTTTGTTGCGCAGCAGTTAATACAGACTGAGGATGGATGTGAACTGACAGCAAGTGCTAATGTCTGGTATTATGAGCCGTGGGAAGAAAAGCCTAATACAAGTGACTGGTGGCAGATGGATCAGAAAAAGAGATCCTTAAAAATTCCACGCACACTAACAACAAAGGTAACAATTCATGAGCATGAGGACGGTCTGGAGATTACACTTCACACAGAAGGGCTAGAGAAGCTTCCGCTTCGTCTGCAGCTTTGCGTTCCGGCAGGAACTGTTTTACGAAACGATGCATTCTGGTTAAAGACAGAAGCAGGACAGGGTATGATTGTTCGAAGTGGTGATGTAGAACTGGCATTAGGAGAGAAGATTTTGTCATTTGGTCCATGCTTTGGGGAGCACGAGTTTCAGGGTCATTATTCAGGTGAAGAGACAAATGCAGGCGGCTATACCATTTTCTGCAATGCCCTTACACCAGTGGATAAAACAGTTTTCCTTCGCGTGAAGAGAAAATAAGCTTGATTTTACATAAAATTTACATAGAACTCACATAGAGCTGATAGCATGATTTCTGATATCAGGGTACATTTAATAGGAAGGCTGTAGCAGGCGAATCTGCAGGTCTTCCTATTTTTGATATCAATGGTGATATCAAATACAGCAGTTTCCTGACAAAATCTTATAAATAGGTTTTGCACAAAAATGTACATCCGGGAAAACCGGGGGAGGAAATCATGAATGAGAATGTAAAAATCGTGTTTGGTCTGCTTGGCGGTCTCGCACTGTTTTTGTACGGAATGAACGGTATGAGCGATGCACTTCAAAAGACAGCAGGGGATAAGATGAAAAAAATCTTAAGCTTCCTGACGAAGAATCCGATCATGGGTGCATTAGCAGGCGCACTTGTTACAGCTGTTTTGCAGAGCAGCTCCGCAACAACTGTTATGGTAATAGGATTTGTAAGTGCTGGACTTATGAGTCTGCCGCAGGCAATCTCTGTTATCTTTGGTGCTAATATTGGTACGACAATGACAGCACAGTTAATGGCATTTAAGATCAGCGATTATATTTACCCACTTATCTTCATCGGATTTATGATGAACTTTGTCTGCAAGAAGGAGCAGTTAAAAAATATTGGACTTGTCATCTTCTCATTTGGTATCTTGTTTGAAGGTATTGAGATAATGGGAAGTGTAATGAAGCCGCTTGCTACAAGTGTAATTTTTGTGGATTTGATGGCAAAGGTAAAGGAGATTCCTATTCTTGGCGTGGCACTGGGAACGATTATGACACTTGTTGTACAGAGCAGTTCTGCAACAATTGCCGTACTGCAGAATTTTGCAGCTCAGCCTGGACCGGATGGTGTGACGAGCGTAATGGGATTAGCAGGTGCAATTCCGATCCTTCTTGGTGACAATATCGGAACAACAATCACTGCACTTTTAGCATCAATTGGACAGTCTAAAAATGCAAAGCGTACTGCTATTGCACATAGTATTTTTAATATCACAGGAAGTGTTGTATTCTTGTGTGTGCTTCCATTTTTTGCACGCTTCGTTCAATTTATTTCACCAAGGGGAAATGAGATTGATGTTATCTCAAGACAGATTGCTAATGCACACACCACCTTTAATATAGTTTGTACGCTTATATGGCTCCCGCTTATTCCACTTATGGTAAAGATTGTTACTACAATTATAAGAGGAACAGAAAAGCAAAGAGACGATGGTCCGGTAAGTGTTCTGGAGAGTGGCGTGATTGCACAGCCAGCAGCAGCACTTTATCTTGTATCAGAAGAGTTAGAGCATATGGCAGAGGTTGGCAGCAAGCTTTTGGCTGCACTTAAGGAAAGTTTTTCTTCTGACAAAACACAGAGCGAGGCAGCCACAGAGCAGTACAAGACATATCGCAGACAGGCAGCACGAATGGAAGATGATCTTGCTGCATATGTAACGAAGATGCTCTCAAGCGGAAATTTAACACAGCAGCAGTCAGGTCAGGCGGCAGGTCTTTTGTATGTATCAAATAATATTGGACGTATTGCAGACCGCTGTGAGGAAATTGCAGGTGTTCATGAAAAAATTACGCAGGGCGGAAAATCGTTCTCAGAGGTGGCAACAGGAGAGCTGCAGGATTGTATAGAGATCTCAAGAAAGCTGTTTGATCGTGCCATTCGTTCAGTTAAGGATGGTGATTTAGATCGCGCCCGCACTGTTGTAAAGAAAAAGAATAAGATGAGAAAGGCACAGAAGCAGTTAAAGCGTGCTCATATTGCGCGTGTCAACGAGGGACTTTGCGATGCTTCTATGACAGAAGATTATTCAGCAATCATTTATAGCTTAGACAGAATTGTTGATAATTGTGTAAGCATTGCAGAGGAGACACTTGATCATCTTTCATTTGTTAATTTCTCAGAAGATGAGGCAGATGAAGAAAGACCAGCTGATATTATTGCAGAGATTAACGCAGAGGAAACTCTTGAGGAGCATGAGAATAGTGAGCAAGAAGAAAATGCAAATGCTTCAGATGCAGATGGCAGCTCCAATACTGCGATTAATAAGGCAACAGATTTTTCATAAAATTTACATTTGATTTACCGTACAAAGATAGAAGGCTATGTTTGAATGGAGTATATTGGTGTCAGAAAGAGAGGTAAGATATTATGAAAATGGCATCAATGTGGTACGCAATTAATCATTCAGATATAGAAAAATCAATGAAGCAGGTAATATTTGTAGGAATCAATATTGTATTGTGGGCAGCAATTGCATTTATTGTATGTGTGGCAGGAGGTGCGATTGGTGGTTCCTTCAATGAAAAATGGAGATTTATGACATTCTTAATCACTGGATATAGCGCCGTGATCATGGGATTCTTCAGAAGTGTATTTTATTTGCTTAGAAAATAATAAATCAAAAAGATTGGCCAGAAAACCGGTCAGTCTTTTTTTTCGCAGATTTCTTCCTTTACAGAAATTTTTTTGTGTGGTACGATTAAAAAGATTGCATTATAAAATGAAATATAAAAGTGGAAGGAATTGATTATATATGGAAGAGAACAGAAAGGAAAATATTAAGAACACACCAAACGTGCAAGCAGGGGACGATATGCAGACACCGCACAAAAGACGTGTGCGTTATAAAGGAAAATATCCGAGAAAATTTGAGGAAAAATATAAGGAGCTGCAGCCGGAAAAATATAAAGAGACGGCTGAGCATATCATTCAAAAGGGAAATACCCCGGCAGGAACACATAGACCAATCTGTGTGGAAGAAATTTTATCTTTCTTAGATGTGAAGCCAGGACAGATAGGTGTTGACGCGACACTTGGCTATGGAGGTCATACACAGAAGATTCTTGACTGTCTTAAGGGTGAAGGCCATTTGTATTCACTTGATGTCGATCCGATTGAGTCAGAAAAAACAAAGAAGCGTCTGAGAGATCAGGGTTATGGTGAGAATGTATGGGATGTTTGTCTGATGAATTTTGCAAATATTGCTGAGATTGAAAAAAAGGCTGGAAAGCTTGATTTTGTGCTTGCTGATCTTGGCGTTTCTTCTATGCAGATCGATGATCCGAAGCGCGGCTTTTCTTTTCGCGAGGAAGGACCGCTTGATCTTAGATTAAATCCGCAGGCAGGAGTTCCGGCATCAGAGCGTCTAAAAGAAATGGATGCAGAAGAGATTGAGGGTATGCTTTTTGAAAACTCAGATGAACCGCTTGCAAAAGAGCTTGCAAGAGCAATAATGTCAGCAAAAAGAAAGAAGCAGCCAATTGAGACAACTAGTCAGCTTAGGGAGATTGTAGAGCAGGTCGTTCTTCGCACAAAGCCGGAAAATCCGAAGGAAGCTGTAAAAAAGACATGTCAGCGAGTATTTCAGGCGCTGAGAATTGATGTTAATAGTGAATTTGAAGTGTTAGATTCCTTCTTAGAGGCGCTGCCTCATATATTGAAGCCGGGCGGAAAGGCTGCTATATTAACATTTCATTCTGGTGAAGACCGCATGGTAAAAAAATCATTCCAGTACTACGCAAGAGAAGGCATTTACAGCGACATCGCAAAGGACGTTATTCGTCCGTCTGCAAAGGAATGTGCATCTAATCCAAGAGCACGCTCAACTAAGTTTCGCTGGGCAGTTCGCTCTGATGTACAAAAATATGAGTAAAACAGGCAAAACGGTCAAAAGATCAGGAGAGACAACTAGGATGAAAAGAAAAGTAAAAGTTATTTTGACATCAGCAATCTTTACATTTTGTACAGCAATTGGCGGCTGCAAGGCAGTAGAGTCAAAGCTTGAGCCTGTTTATGAAGCTCTTTTGCAGGAGGATTCTGTACAAGAAGAAAAAAGTGTGCAGGCAAGCGAAAATCAGGAAATGTCAACGAAAGAAGATTTGTCTGAAAAAGAGTCGGCATCTGTTGAGGATAAGGAAAAGGAAACGGTTGGTTTTACAGCTGTCCCGGCAGGAACGGTAACAGTTGAAGAGGCAAACAGCAGCGCTGGGCCGATTCGCCTGGCGAGAGATAAAAAAATTTTGCTGACAGGAGATTCCAGAACTGTTTGTCTTTACTGCTCACAGATATATGACGAAGCAGAGTATCCAAAGCATGTTTTTTATAACATTGATGAAGCAACCTTTACAGGATATACAAACGAAAGCATTGTAGTGGCAAAGGGAGGCGAGGGCTGCAGCTGGATGCGTGCAGTTGGTATTCCTAATGCAGTATCTCATCTTGAAGAGGCCGATGCGCTTGTCATCTGGTTTGGCGTAAATGATCTTCATGTCGCCTCCGACTACATTAATTATGTAAATGGTCTTGTACAGCAATATGATATTCCCATTTACTATATGACAATTGGACCGTGCAACGGACATTGGGAGCAAAAAAACAGTGAGGTGTTGGCATTTAATTCGGCGTTGACACAAATGCTTGATCCTAAGGTTACTGTGATAGATGCGTATAGCTATATCAAAAACGGATTAGACAGCGGTGTATTTGCCACAATGGACGGACTTCATTATGATTATTATACAAGTAAAGCGATTTATGAGTTTATGGTGGAACAAGTGACAAATCCGTAAGTAAGCATTGCACTGTAAAATATTTTTGTGTATACTGGTACGGTATGGCGTAAAATTCTGCGCAATAACGTTATAAATAGAAAAGGAAGGGTGAAGTTTTGAGTAAACATGAAAACAAAAAAAGAAGCAGCTTCTCAGGCAAGTTAGGATTTGTCTTGTCAGCAGCAGGTGCTTCAGTAGGCCTTGGCAACATCTGGCGATTTCCGTATTTGGCAGCAAAATACGGCGGAGGAATCTTTTTGCTGATTTATATTATATTGGCACTGACCTTTGGCTACAGTATGATTGTTGCAGAGACTTCAATAGGACGAATGACAGGAAAAAGTCCTGTCGGTGCATTCCATAGCTTTGGAAAAGCAAAATGGCTGTCATTTGGCGGTTGGATCAATGCAATCATCCCGATTCTGATTGTGCCGTATTATTCAGTAATCGGAGGATGGGTTATCAAATATTTATTTGAGTATATGACTGGACATGCAGGGACAGTCGCAGCAGATGGATATTTTTCTTCATTCATTTCTAGTGGTGCAGCCACAGAGATCTGTTTTTTAATTTTCGTATTTATTACATTGGCGATTATCTTTGCAGGTGTTCGAAATGGAATTGAGCGCGTATCAAAGTTTATGATGCCAGTACTCGTTGTGCTGTCTGTCATTATCGCAGTATATTCTGTTAGCAGACCGGGCGCTATGGCAGGTGTGAAGTATTTTCTTATTCCCAATGTAGAAAACTTCTCATGGATGACAGTCGTATCAGCGATGGGACAGATGTTTTATTCACTGTCAATTGCGATGGGTATTTTGATCACATTTGGTTCTTACATGAAAAAGAATGTGTCTATTGAAGATTCAACAAAAAATGTAGAAATCTTTGATACAGCGATTGCGATTATGGCAGGACTTATGATTATTCCGGCAGTATTTGCATTCTCCGGTGGTGACCCAGATGCACTTCAGGCAGGTCCGGCACTTATGTTTATCACTCTTCCAAAGGTATTTGCTAATATGGGCTTTGGAACAGCAGCAGGTATTTTGTTCTTCTTGCTTGTATTATTTGCAGCCGTAACAAGCTCCATTGCGCTGACTGAGAGTGCAGTTTCCACATTTGAGGACGAGCTTGGCTGGAATCGTAAGAAAGCTACACTTGTGCTTGCAGTGATTATGGTATCACTTGGAAGCCTTTCATGTCTTGGATATGGTCCGCTTGCAAATGTAACGATTCTTGGCATGCAGTTTCTTGATTTCTTTGATTTTCTGACAAACTCTGTTATGATGCCGATTGCAGCAATCATGATCTGTCTTCTTGTATCAAGGGCAGCAGGAATCAAGGCAGTCGAGGCAGAAGTTTTGCATGGAGAGGGAACATTTCGCAGAAAGAAGATTTTCTGCGTGATGATCAAGTACATCTGCCCAATCTTTGCAGCAATTATTCTTATTAGCTCCGTTGCAAATGCATTCGGATGGATTTCAATGTAATTTAGTAACAGCACTGACATAAAGCCAGTGCTGTTATTTTATTAAAAAATTTATATAGATATCTTTTATCACTAACCCTTCTTTTGGCATGTTTTGATTTCACTTTCCCTTTCTTTTGTGTATACTATAAATAAGTGTAATTATAAAAAAGAAAGGGATGATAAATAATGATAGCTTCTATCGCACAGGGACTTTTGATCCCGTTTGCAGGAACATCGCTTGGCTCTGCCTGCGTGTTTTTCCTGCGTAAGACATTAAATAAACAGATACAGCGAGCGCTGACTGGATTTGCGGCAGGTGTCATGGTAGCTGCTTCTATATGGAGTCTGCTGCTTCCGGCAATTGAGCAGTCAGAAAGCATGGGAAAGCTTTCCTTTATTCCGGCAGTTGTCGGCTTTTGGATTGGCATTTTCTTTTTGCTGTTTCTTGATCACGTCACACCGCATCTTCATCTAAACAGCAAAGAATCTGAAGGACCAAAGAAAAATTTTTCGCGCACGACAAAGATGCTTCTTGCCGTGACAATTCATAATATACCAGAGGGAATGGCAGTTGGAGTTGTGTATGCCGGATGGATAAGCGGCGATTCAAATATCACTCTTATGAGTGCTATTATTTTATCACTAGGCATTGCGATTCAAAATTTCCCAGAAGGAGCAATTATTTCAATGCCGCTTAGAGGTGAGGGTATGAGCCGCCCAAAGTCATTTTTAATGGGTGTGCTGTCAGGTGCAGTAGAGCCAGTGGCAGGTGTACTTACGATACTTGCGGCAGGAATCATAGTGCCGGTGCTTCCGTATCTTTTAAGCTTTGCAGCGGGGGCAATGCTGTACGTAGTAGTGGAGGAACTGATTCCGGAAATGTCAGAAGGCAGCCATTCCAACATCGGAACTGTCTTGTTTGCAGTGGGTTTTTCGGTTATGATGATTCTAGATGTTGCGCTCGGGTGACAGGAATCAGAAAGAATGGCGTTACAAATCAGGAAGGAAAAAAGAGCATGGCACTTCAGTTTATTTCAGGAAATAGTATATCGGACCGCACGGCGGTAATGTACGAGACAATCTGCGCACAAGCATGCAGACATCCAGATAAAAATTATATATTTCTTGTGCCAGAGCAGGCAACCTTGCAGGTGCAAAGAGAACTTTCAGCCGTGCATCCAGATCATGTGCTTGGAAATATTGATGTTGTGAGTTTTGGCAGACTGGCACATCGTCTCTTGAATGAACAGGCAGGAAAGCAGGCAGTATTGCTTGATGATACAGGAAAGTCGATGATTCTTAGGCGCATTGCAGGAAAGGAAAAGCAAAGCCTTGAGGTATTTGGACGCAATTTAAATCAGAGCGGTTTTATTCAAGAGCTAAAATCAGTGATCAGTGAATTTAGTGCCTACAAAGTCACCTCAGAAGTTTTAGAGGGAGTTCTTCCAACTCTTGAAAAGCGTCCTGCTCTTCAAAAAAAGCTGCGTGATATTGAAAAGGTCTATACTTTATTTTATAAGGAGCTTGGAGAGGAATATTTAACAGCAGAGGAGCTTCTTGGCGTTTTGTCACGCCTTGTGCCGCAGTCAGAAAAAATTCGCGGAAGCATCATCATATTGGATGGCTTTACAGGTTTTACACCGCTGCAGTATCAGGTATTAGAGGAAATGCTCCAATGCGCAGAGCATGTTGTATGCGCTGTTACAGAGGATGAAAAGGGTGGCCGGGAAGAATTGTTTTCTATGAGCCACGAGATGAAAAATAAGCTTTTTGCGCTTGCAAAGGAACATCATGTTTCATGTGAGGAAAAAAATCATCGCTACGTGACAAAAAAACGAGAAGTGGCCGAAGAGCTTGCACATCTTGAAAAGCAGCTTTATCAGGTACCGCCGAAATCATGGAATAAGCAGACAGATGCAGTTAATATTATTGCTGCGAAAAATCCATCAGAAGAGCTTGGCTTTGTGCTTAGAAAAGTTTTGTCTCTTGTGCGCGAAGGATATGCGTACCGCGAGATTGCAGTAGTCGCCGGTGATTTGTCTGTTTATCGTGATGAAATTTCACATGTATTTGATAAGGCAGGCATTCCTTATTTTATTGATCAGAAAAAAGGATTAAATACACATCCTTTGATTCAATTTGTAAAAAAAGCTCTTGCTGTTTTAGAGGAGCAGATGAGCTACGACAGCGTGATGGCATTTCTTCGAAATCCATATGTAGTAAGCGATGAGAATACGTTTGACGGAGACATTCTCTGTGAGGACTTAGACCGCCTTGACAATTATCTGCTTGCAGGCGGTATTGAGCGAATAAATAGATGGAAGCATCCTTGGGTTATGCCATATGACAATGCAGATGAAGAAGATTTATCACGTCTTAATCAGCTTCGTGAGCAGATCTTTAACTGGTTTGTGCCGCTTCGCACTGTCTGGGAAAAGCCTGATACAACTGTGCGCGAGGCTATGACAGCTCTTTTTTCATTCATGCAGCAATTTGATATCGCATATAAGCTAAAAGTACAGCAAAAGGCTTTTCGTGAATCGGGGGAGAAATATTTGGCAAGCGAGTATGAGCAGGTCTATGCAAAGGTGCTTGGTTTGTTTGATCAAATCGTAGAGCTGATGGGTGATGAAACATTAGAAGTGCGTGTGCTGTCAGATATTTTAGACTCCGGCTTTGAGGAGCTTTCGGTCGGCTTCATTCCAGCTGCTGTAGATCGTCTCGTTGTGGGAGATTTGATGAGAACGAGACTAGAGCATATTCGTGTACTCTTTGTCATTGGCTGCAACGATGGACTGCTTCCTAAGCGCGCAGACAGAGGCGGCATTCTTTCAGATTATGACAGAGAGATTTTAAAGGGCGCCGGTATGGAGCTGGCGCTCGCAGCGCGCGAGGAAGTATTTTGCCAGCAATACTATTTGTATCTGCTTTTAACAAAGCCGTCTCAAAAGCTTTATGTCAGCTTTAGTGAGACATCAGCAGACGGAAAAGCACTTCGCCCTGCTCATTTAAAAAATGTGATCACAAAGCTGTTTCCAAAATGTCAGACATATGCGGCAGAAGACGCGTATCAAAAACTAGAGGGACTGATGCAAAAGGAAGACGGCTTTTTGCTTCTTATAAATGGTCTTCGCAGCTACCTAGATGGCGAGAAAGAGATGTGGTGGCAGGAGCTTTATCGTTACTACATGGAGGATGAAGCTTTTAAAGAGCGCTTAGATATTATGCGCGAAGGACTTTTCTATGGTTACAAGACAGAAAAATTAGACAAGCAAATCGCAAAGAAGCTGTTTGGCGGTGATCATGAGATTTCTATTTCACGTCTTGAAAAATATGCAGCCTGTGCGTATGCTCACTTTTTAACATATGGCCTTCAGCTACAGGAACGCCGCCAGTTTGAGCTTGGAGCAGCTGACTACGGAAGCCTTTTTCATGCTTCAATTAGTCATTTCTTTGAGCTTCTTGAAAAACGCCATTTAAATTGGAGAGAAATTACAGACACACAGAGAAATCAGCTCGTCGAGGAGAGTGTGGCAAAGGCTATGGAGGAATACCAGACAACTGTTTTCGACAGCAGTGCGCGAAATAAATCCATGGCAGGACGCATACGACGAATGACAGACAGAACACTCTGGGCGCTTGGCTGTCAGTGGGAGCATGGTGCTTATGAGAAGACATGGCACGAGCTTGATTTTGGAAGAGCCGGCGGCAATGGCGTGACGCTTCCAGTCGAGGAAGGCTTAGAGCTGTCGCTTCGAGGAAGGATTGACCGTGTGGACTTTGCCGAGGAAGACGGTTCACTTTATGTAAAAGTCATCGACTACAAATCAGGAAGTACAAAGCTTGATCTTGGAAAAGTGTATTATGGACTGCAGCTGCAGCTAGTGCTTTATTTAGAGGCAGCAATGGCTATGGCGGCAAAAAGAAATCCTAACCGAAAGCTTATTCCGGCAGGAATTTATTATTACAACATGAAGGATCCTATTGTGTCAGGCTTTGATATGACAAAGGAAGAGATAGAAGCAAAGCAGCAAAAGGAGCTTAGAATGAATGGCCTTACAAGTACAGAAAAGGCATCACTTCTTTTGATTGATGCAGAAGGCGGAAATGTCGTGTCAGGATTGGAGTACAAAAAAGATGGCAGTCTGTCATCACGCGCACTTGTAGCAAATGCAGATCAGATGCATGAGCTTGGTCACTTTGCCAGAAAAAAAGCACTCGATCTGGCACGAGACATTTACGGAGGAAAGATTGACGCATATCCGTATGAATATAAGAAGATGAATCCGTGTGAATACTGCGAGTATGGTTCTGTCTGCGGCTTTGATCTGCAGCTTGAGGGATGTCATTACCGCAGGCTTTCTGCGCTAGACAAGGACGAGGTATGGCAGGAAATTGCGCGAGAGGAAAATAAGCAGACAGACAAAGAGGAGAGGGAAGATGGCTGACAATATGACATGGACAAGTGAACAAAAGCAGGTCATTGACCTGCGTGACAGAAGTCTTCTTGTTTCAGCGGCAGCAGGAAGCGGAAAGACGGCAGTACTCGTACAGCGAATTATAGAGCGCATTTGTGACGAATCACACCCAGTTGATATTGACCGTCTTCTTGTGGTGACATTTACTAACGCTGCGGCAGGTGAGATGAGAGAGCGTGTGCAGGCAGCAATTGCAAAGCGTGTAGAGGAGAATCCTGACAATACTCATCTGCGCCGTCAGGAGGTATTAGCTGGTCATGCACATATTACTACGATTGACAGTTTTTGTTTGTCAGTGCTTCGCGAGCATTTTCAGGAGATAGAGCTTGATCCGGGCTTTAGAATTGCAGATGAGGGCGAATTAAAGCTTCTGCAGGCCGATGTACTAGAGGCACTTTTAGAGGAGGAGTACGAACAGGCAAGTGAATCATTTATTCATTTTATGGAGGCATATGCACCAGGAAAAGATGACGAGCGTGCCGTGCAGTTAATTTTGCAGCTCTATGGCTTTGCAGTGGCAAATCCGCGTCCAGAGGACTGGCTTAATCATTGTCTTGAAAGCTACGGGGCAGAAAGCATGGAGACGCTTGAAAAGCAGCCGTGGATGTGTACAATGACAGAGCAGCTAAGGACAATCCTTTCTGAGACGGCAGCGCTCTATAAAAGAATGATCGCTGTCTGTAAGGATGAAGGCGGAATGGAAAGCTACGAATCTGTCCTTTTATCAGAGCAGCAGATGATTGAATATGCATCAGAGGTATCAAAGTATGATGAACTTAGAGAACGTGTCAATCTAATTCGCTTTGGCAGCAAGCCGCGAAAGAAAAAGACTGATTCTTTCAGCGAGGATAAGGCAAAACGTGTCTGGGATATGAGAGAACAGGCAAAAAAGCAGATAAAATCGCTGTCAGAGGATTACTTTGCCGATGATGACGAGCGTCTTCTTCAAAAGCAGCATCTTGCGGGGGTGCAGGTAAAGGAGCTCGTGCGCCTGACACATGCCTTTCTTTTGCGCTACAGCGTAGCAAAACGAAAGAAAAATCTTGTCGATTTTGGGGATCTGGAGCATTTGGCATTAAACGTGCTTAGCGAGAAGACACCAGACGGTGAGAAGCCAACTTTAGTAGCAGCACAGTATCGTGAAAGCTTCGAGGAGATTATGATAGATGAGTATCAGGACAGCAACTACGTACAGGAGTTGATTTTGACAAGCATTTCAAGGACAGATCCGCCAAATCTTTTCATGGTAGGAGATGTTAAGCAGAGTATCTATCGCTTTCGTCTGGCGCGCCCAGAGCTTTTTATGGAAAAATATGAGACGTATACAAAAGAGGAGAGCGAACATCAGAAAATAGAGCTTCACCAGAATTTCAGAAGCCGAAAAAGCGTGCTTGATTCAGTAAACTTTTTCTTCTATCAGCTTATGCATAAGGCAGTCGGAAATGTGGAGTACGACAAGGACGCAGCGCTTTATCCAGGTCTTGTGTATGAGCCATGTGATACGCACCCGATAGGAGGTGCCACTGAGCTTATGCTTCTTGATCTGGAGGATGTGACAGAGGATAGTGATGATGTTGTTAAGCCAGAAAATGAAGATACACAAGCTGTCTACAGCAGCAGAGAGTGGGAAGCGGCAATGATTGCAGAAAAAATCCGCGAGATTACCGATCCAGAGTCTGGTCTTTATATCTGGGATAAGGAGCAAAAAACATATCGTCTGACAGAGTATCGTGATATTGCGATTTTGCTTCGCACTGTGTCTGGCTGGGCAGAGGAATTGATTTCAGTGCTTCTTTCAAAAGGAATATCAGCATCGGCTGATACTGGAAGCGGATATTTTAGTGCACTTGAGGTTCAGACTATCTTAAATCTGCTTGAAATTATAGACAATCCACTGCAAGATATTCCGCTTGCAGCGGTAATGCACTCGCCGATTGGCCATTTTTCCAGTGAGGAGTTAGCCATTATCCGCGCAGAAGAACCGCCGTCACAGTGTAAGCACCTTTATGATGCTGCCACATCATTTGCACAAAAATATAGTGATCCAGCCGATGCAAAAAACAAGGAAGGCTATCACGAGCTGGCAGGCAGACTTCGCACATTTTTTAATCAGCTTGAGACATACAGAAGAAAGAGCCGATATCTTTTGCTTCGTGAGCTTCTTGTCTATGTGTTAGAAGACAGTGGATACTACGAGTTTATAAGTGCAGTGCCTGGCGCTGCGACAAGAAAAGCAAATCTTGATATGCTTCTTGAGCGTGCTGGTGCATTTGAAAAGACAAGCTATCAGGGCGTATTCCAATTTGTCCGCTACATCAACAGACTAAAGAAATATTCCGTTGACTATGCGTCAGCGCAGGAGCTTGACCAGAATCAGGTGCGTGTCATGAGTATTCATAAGAGCAAAGGTCTTGAATTTCCTGTATGCTTTGTGGCAGGTCTTGGAAAAAGCTTTAACAAGCAGGATGTGAATGCGTCAATGCTGTTTTCTGTTGATTACGGCATTGCAACTGATGCAATAGATCCGACACTTCGCACAAAGGAGAGCACAGTCATGAAGCAGGCCATGAGAAGCCAGCTTATGATTGAAAATCTTGGCGAAGAGCTTCGTGTTTTATATGTTGCCATGACGCGTGCAAGGGAAAAGCTGTATCTGACAGGTGCAAAGGATCATCTTTTTGACTACTTGGAAAAGAAAATTCATGAGACAGACAAGACAGCGCGTGAACTTTCATACAGCCAGCTTACGATGGCAGGAAGCTTCTTAGACTGGATTACAGCAGCAGCCTGCAAGCACAAAAGCTTTAAGGCAATTTATGAGCAGCTTGGAATAAATGTGCCATTTGACGGTGTGTGTTATAAAGACGAAAGTCCACTGTCAGTTTTGCTTGTGACAAAAAGCAGTCTGTCTATGCAGACGTCACTTTGGCGAGCAGAGGAAGCAATGAAACGCACGGCACTTGAAAACTGGAAAAACGAAACTACAGACGAGACATCAAAGGAGCTGATCGAGTCACGCTTTTTGGTGCGCTACGATGACAGCCCTCTATCAAAGCTGCAGGCGGCATTTACAGTATCAGAATTAAAGACACGCCACGAGGAGGAAGCCTTTGCAGCAAGTGGATCAGACATAAGAGAGCCTGCTGCACAGCTTATAAAACAAGAATCCGAGATGCAAGATCAGAAACTTCTGCCAGATGAAGAACTTCTTCCAGAGTTTTTACAGCAAAAAGATAAGATGAGCGGTGCGGCGCGCGGTACACTTTATCACTGGCTTTTTGAACACTTTGATTTTACAGGTGATTTAAGGGCGCAGCTTTCCTCATTTATGCAGCAAGAGCTTATAAGTACTGAGGAGCGAAAGAGGATTCGTATAGCAGATTTTGAATATTTTGTGCAGACACCTCTTGGTAAAAAAGTCAAGCAAGCGCAGGATGAAGGAACGTATCACCGCGAGATGCCGTTTATACTTGGAGTGCCGGCTAAAGAGATGATAGAAAATGACAAAAAGCTGTCAGAAAAAGATGAGAACGAGTATGTCAGTGTACAGGGTGTCATAGATGCCTGGATAGATGGTGAGGACTATATCACGCTGATAGACTTTAAGACAGACAAAAAGCCAGAAGATATGACAGATGAAGAGTTTAAAGAGCTGCTTAAAAAACGCTACCAGGTACAGCTGTCATACTATAAGCGTGCTCTTATGCAGATGACAAAGCGGCCTGTGAAGGAAGCATGTATTTATTCTGTCTCAATCGGACAGACAATCTTTTGTTGACGAGCAAATGGCAAAATGATATACTTTTAAATTAGTAAAGGGGGTGGACGAAATGGACAACGAAGAGCTAGAACAGGACAAGGCCAAGGATGAGGCACTCGAAAAGGCATTAGAGCAGGAAACAGAAAACGAGACGCCGTCAGAAGATGAGACGTTTGCAAAGCCCGATTACGAGTCAGAGATCATAAAGATCATAAGAAGCACCACCTCGCCAAAGGTTACACGTGAAAAGCTTGAGGATTATCATGCAAATGATATAGCTGATGTTCTCGAAAAGCTGACAGTAGTAGAGCGAAAGAAGCTTTATAATATCCTGAACATGGATATGCTTTCAGATGCATTTGAGTGCATAGATGATGTCAGTCCGTACCTAGAGGAAATGGACATTAGAAAGGCAGTTGAGATCATAAGCAGCCTGGAAGCCGATACAGCAGTTGCAGCGCTTCGAGGACTTGATAAAGTCAGACGCTCTGTCATCATTGATTTGATGGATCAGGAGTCCAAAAAAGATATTATGCTGATCGCATCCTTTGATGATGATGAGATAGGAAGCAGAATGACAACAAACTGCATAGTGATCCGCGAAAATCTTACAGTCAAGGAGGCTATGCGTTCACTTGTAAAGCAGGCCGCTGAGAATGACAATATTTCAAAGATTTATGTGGCTGATGAGTCTAATACCTTCTGTGGTGCGATTGATCTAAAGGATCTGATCATTGCAAGAGAAGGCACAAGGCTTGATGATATGATCGTCACCTCATACCCGTATGTATATGGCCACGAGTCTATAAGCGAATGTATTGAAATCTTAAAAGACTATTCAGAGGATTCCATTCCTGTACTCGACAATAACAATAAGATTCTTGGTGTCATCACGGCACAAAATATTATTGAAGTTGTTGATGAAGAGATGGGAGAAGACTACGCAAGACTTGCTGGTTTGATGGCAGAGGAGGACTTAAAAGAACCACTATTAGACAGTATGAAAAAACGTCTTCCGTGGCTGGTTGTTTTAATGTTCCTTGGAATGGTAGTCTCATCTGTTGTAGGCATATTCGAGTCAGTAGTCTCACAGCTGACAATTTTAATGATGTTTCAGTCAGTCATTCTTGGTATGTCAGGAAATGCAGGAACGCAGTCACTGGCAGTTACAGTTCGTGTTTTAATGGATGAGAATCTTGAAGTAAAGCAAAAGATTGGTCTGGTTGCAAAGGAAGTGCGCGTTGGCTTTGGTGATGGACTTTTGTTGGGAATATTGTCATTTATAGTGCTTGGCATTTTCATCATGATTGTAAAGGGTCGTCCGGCAGGCTTTGCATTTGCTGTGTCAGGCTGCATTGGACTGGCGCTCATGTGCTCCATGGTGATTTCAAGCTTGACAGGAACTTTAGTTCCTATGTTTTTCAACAAGATTGGAATAGATCCGGCAGTGGCATCAGGACCTCTTATTACAACGATCAACGACCTTATAGCTGTTATCGTTTACTATGGACTGAGCTGGCTGTTTTTGCTTGAGATGATGCATTTTTGATAAAAAGAAAGGGCGTAGCTTTAGCTACGCCTTTAATTCGTTTAAAACCTCCTCAAAGCAGACACCGTCTGTTCTAGGACATTCAAATTCCTCTGTTATTTCAATGCAGCGCTGCACAAATGCGCTTGCCTTTCGCACAGAAGTCTCAAAGTCTACATTGTTGGCACAGTCTGCCGTCAAAATCGCAGCAAAGATATCGCCTGTTCCAGAACGCTCCTGTCCAACGCGTTTTCTTTTCACTACAGAAGGTGTACCGCCTGATTCACATATAACATTTCCTATAAAAGTTCCCATAGAGACACCAGTGATTACTACCTTAGACGGCCCCATGGCAATCAGTGAAAGAGCTAGTTCAGACAGCTCACTCATCTGCCAGTGACCATCGTGATATGGCGTGTCAGTTAAAATGCAGGCTTCCGTCAGATTAGGTGTAAGAATGTCAGCAAAATGTGCTAACTGCTTCATCTGACTGCACATCTCTGGCGTGAAGGTCTGATAGGTGCGTCCGTGATCACCCATAACAGGATCAATTAAAACCTTAGTAGTTTCATCCTTGAAATCGCGGATGAAATTTTTTACGATTTCAATCTGACGCTCAGAGCCTAAAAATCCAGCTGCAATACATTCAAAGTGGAGATTTAACTTCTTCCACTCAGCGATGTAGGATGGCATTTTCTCTGTGTAATCGTCAAAGTAAAAGGACGGATATCCCGTATGATTGGAAAAAACGGAGGTCAGCACCGGACAGCACTGAACCTTCATTTGAGATATAATGGGCAGAGCCACTGTTACAGAACAGCGGCCAAAGCCAGAAAAATCGTTAATCAAAGCAGCCTTTGGCTGATGGCGAAGTGACATAAATAAATCCTTTCTCATTTTGTATTCGCTGTTTTAAAGATTTAGTCCCTTCGTTTCATCACATCCAGTCATAATGTTAAAGCACTGAATAGCTGCACCTGAAGCACCCTTACCAAGATTATCGAAGACACTAGACAGCTGAATACGATTTTCATTTCCAGTGATATAGATCTGCATGCCATCATAGCCGCTTAAATGATTGCCACTTAAAAATCCAGACATTTCGCTTTCAGCGCCGAGTGGCATAACCTTTACGAAAGGTTCATTTGCATAGTAGTCAGCAAAAAATGCCTGTAAGGATTCTGGAGTCTGAGTGGTGTTTAACAGATCAGTGTACAGAGGAACATTGACAACCATTCCGCTGTAATAATCGGAAACAATAGGGGTAAACAGCGGAGCACGGGATAAGCCTGTGATAAGGCGCATTTCCTTTAAGTGCTTGTGCTGCTGAGAAAGACCATACTCGCGAGGTGCATCAAGCTCTGCATCACGGTCAGATGCCTCATACTGCGCAATCATTTTTTTGCCGCCGCCGCTATAACCAGTCAGAGAAAAAGAGGCAACAGGGTAATCTGCCGGGAGAATGCCGCCTGCGATCAACGGGTAAACGAGTGAGATAAAGCCAGATGCATGGCAGCCAGGATTAGCGATGCGCTTGCCGGTTCTAATAGCCTCGCGGTGCTTAGCGGAAAGCTCCGGGAAACCATAAGCCCAGCCAGCTTCAGTACGGTGCGCAGTCGAAGCATCAATAATGCGCACATTCGGATTTGTTACAAGTGCAACAGCCTCTCTGGCTGCGCTGTCAGGAAGACAAAGAAATGTGATATCAGAAGAGTTTATCAGGCGGCTGCGCTCAGCAGGATCCTTTCGAAGCTCTGGTGCGATAGTTAACAGTTCAATGTCGTCGCGATTGTCAAGACGCTCGTGAATGCGAAGTCCTGTGGTGCCTTCGCTTCCGTCAATAAATACTTTTGTTTTCATGAATTGCCCCTCTTTTCTTTGGGATGATGTATTACAATGGTGTCGTTGCCATTATAGCAGACCTGAAAAGGGTGCGCAAGCCAGAAAATTTATGGCGGAGGTTCGAAAAACGACAGTTTAAGTTAATAATCGTTTAAGAAAATCTTAAATTGACAAGATATGTATAGTGTGTTACTTTACAACTATAGAGTAACAAGAGCTGTAGAAAATTTTAAGGAGGGAAAACAGATGAGTCATAATAAGATTTTGAGAACTGTATTTGGTATTTCGACAGGAGCGTTATTGTTTGGAATGAATATGATGCAAGTACCTTTTGCATCGGAAAATATTACAGAGACAGAACCTCAGAGCATATCAGAGGAAAACACAGACGTAATTGATAATCAGAAGTTGTTAGAGATTGATCAGGATCAGCTTGATACCGGTGTTGTTTATGTAACAACAAAAGACACCTATTTTTATTTTCCAGATGGATGCAGTGATGATGCTAATCTTTTGGGATGGGCAGTTAAATGGATGCACGAAACTTGGTATCAAAACTCAGAAAATGACATTGATGTTTCTGCAAAGGTTTTTGTGATATCAGAAGAAACACAGGATGATACAATTACATTGTTTGGAATTACCTCATATGAAAGCAATGCAGACTATACAGGAAAATATGCGGTGTCAGCAACCTTTGAAAAAGACAGTGAGAATACATTCAAATTTGTGGATTATTGGGAACCATTGGATTCAGATGAGATCAAGTCAATTGAAGCACGTTTTCCAGAGGAAGATTGGGAAACGGCAGAGGATATGACGAGATATGATGAATTACTTTCTGATGAGGAAGACGTTATAGGAACGTGTATTGTAGTATCGGGAAATAGCCCGGCAGAAATAATAGCAGATCTGTATGACAAAATGTGTGGTAAGTAGTGGGTGACCATGGGGACAGGTCTGGCGGACTTTTAATTGGGTACAGTGGCTTGATTACTGTCCCGGTGGTTTACAATTAAGTTATGCAAAAGGCGCCAGAAGCTGCAAGAGCGGCTATGGCGTTTTTTTTGTGTGAGAAAAATTTTTAAGTGGGAATGCTGATTTACAAAAAAAAAGAACAAAAGTTCGCAAATAAGGGTTGACACAGCAGAACAAATGTGCTACAACAATGATTAGAACTAATGTTCATAAGTGTAACGAAAGAGGGAATTGCGGATGAAACGATACTACAATACGAAGGGAAGCGCAGAGCGAATACGTCAGTTGAGAAAGAGAAGTCATGTTACTCAGTCAATGCTTGCAGAACAGGCAAATATATCGGTGGATACAGTTAAGAGGCTGGAACGGGGGAATGAAGGCAGTGTGAATGTACTTTTGGCAATAGCAGATGTCTATGATGTGTCATTGGATTATCTTGTTGGATGTGAAGACGCGGCTAGATAAAATATCAAAAAAATGAGACTCTTACAGTTTAAATTGAAGCTGCAGGAGTCTCATTTTTTGTGCTGAAAATAATAAAAAATTGCAAAAAGTGTAACATGTTCACCCCAAAAGTGGCACACGTTCACTGTTAAAAGAATGCTTGTTCTGATATGATAAGCAATGTCAGAGCAAGGAGGTCTGACAGGATGTGCTACACCGCAGCACGGAGAGAAAAATAAGAGGGAAGCGGTGAGAAAGGAAAAGGGAATAAAAATGACAGCAAAAGAACTAAATCTGGCAGCCAGAACTGTGTTTGCGGAAGCAGCAACCGAAGGATTGAACGGTCAGATGGCAGTGGCACAGACGATGTATGATCAACTGTATCACAACATCATTGGAGCAGATGGATCTGGATTTGGAAAAACACTTGAAGAAGTGATTCAAAATGCCTACACGACTCCGACTGAGCAGGATATTCGTGGGAGCAGCTGCCTTGAGGCTGTGATTCGAGTCTTTTTGGAGGGACAGAGGATTTTTACAGATCATTACGTGTATTTCTTTATGTCAGACAGAGGCAGCAGCTACTGGAGAAATTACTGGGATACCCATTACGTAAACATGGGAAAGTTAAAAAATCACACCTTTTGGGGCGTGCCAATTCCAGATGATGAGAAAACACAGCCGTTTGCCCGCTATGTGGCATCAGTGGATGATCCAGACGGATGGACATTTGTGTATGAAGAAGCCGGAAGTGACAAGGAACTTTTAGAAAGCTATCCTCGTCTGAATAATGGAAATCTTGTGGAAGTGCTTGGTACACAAAAGGGAAGTGATGGAGCAGTCTGGAACATGATTTCCATTGCAGGAGCATATGCCGGATATGTGAGAGCTGACCTGTTAAAGAGAAAGTAGGTGTGCGATGCTTGAGACATTGATTTTATGCATGGCACTGGACTACCTGACGGGGATGATGGCAGCAGGAATTTTTCACAAGAGTAAAAAGTCAGCCGAAGGAGGGCTGGAAAGCAGAAGTGGATGGAAAGGGCTTTGCCGAAAGGGGATTTCACTACTCATTGTATTAGTGTCATATCGGATGGATCTTATTGCCGGAACCAATTTTATCTGCAATGCGGTAATGGCGGCATATCTTGTGAATGAGTTGTTATCCATCACAGAAAATCTTGGGCTGATGGGCGTGCCGGTGCCAAAGGTATTGAGTGGTGCGATTGATTTGCTAAGACAAAAGAGTGAAGAGCAAAAAGTGTATCAGATGCCAAGAAAACAAAAGGCCAAAAGGGAACAGTTAATAAAAAGGGAAAATGAAAAATTAGAAAAGAGAGAGGAAAAAGAATAATGAATGGATTAAATGAAACAATTAAAACAAAGAAAATGCCTGAAAATGGCGAGACTGAGGCTGTAATCAATACAGAAGGTGCAGTTAATGCAGAAGCCGCAACTACAAATCGTATGTTTGTACGTGAATGTGTAAAAGAGAGAGGACGTTTTTCTCGTGTCTTTGAGATTAAGAATGGAGAAAAGGCAGCAGTAATCTATCCGAAGGCAGTTCACTTTCAGAAGAATGGTGTGTGGAAGTCCATCGACAATACTCTTGCACTTTCAAAGGATCAGCTTTTCTATGAGAATACACAGGGAAGAATGAAGGTAAGAATTGCAAGAAATCCAAAGTTTGCAAAGGCTTTAAAGGGTATCGTATCAGTCGCATCTGCGCATGATCAGGCAGAAGTATCATCTGTATCTAAGTTGAATCAAACAGGAAAAATGCCTGCATCATCAACTGAATCTGCAGCATTTACAGAGCTTGCGAGTGTAGAGAAGGACGGTTTTACAGTATCATGGGGATTAAAACCGCAGGATATTATGACTGCTATGTTGTCAGAAGAAACTGAGCGCTCAAAATATCTTAAAACTTCTGAATTTCAGATCAGTCCGATCCGTATGCAGACATCAGAAGAGAAACTTTTGAAGCTTGCTACGCTATCTTCAGCAGGATACTTTAAGGAAATCCTTCCGGGTATAGATATTCGTTACCGATTGGAATCAGAGGTAATGAAAGAAGAGATTTTATTGAAAAACAAAGAGGCGGCAACAGCCGAGTTTACCTTTGTGATGAAACATCCTAGTCTTGCAATCAAAAAGCTTGCAGACGGCAGCCTTGTATTGTGCAAAGAATTAGAGGAAGAGCAGACAGGAGAAACTTCTGATGAGGAGATCGTCTTTTACCTGGATCAGCCGATTCTATTTGATCAGAACGGTGCGGTATTAAAGGCAGATTACAAGATCGCGGCAGGAAATGGAATATCTGAGATCACGATCATGATGGATCAAGCATGGCTTATGGATGAAGAAAGAACCTATCCTGTTACGATTGATCCGACGGTGCGTATTGAGAAAAAGCAGACCACCATTGATGATGCATTTGTGCGTTCAAAAGATCCAAACAGCAGCTATGGCTATAACTTTAGTGAGCTGGAGGTTGGAAGAAACAGGCCGTATCAGGTTTGCCGTACCTTTTTAAAGTTTAATACACTTCCGAAGTTAGAAAAGGGAGCGGTAATCACGGACGCAAGATTAAACTTATATCAGTATCAGTTTTCAGCAGACAATGGACAGGGCTTTCGTGTCAGTGCTCATGAGGTAACAGGTGCATGGGATCAGCGTACTCTGACATGGAACAATCAGCCTTCCTTTAAGCCAGAAGCACTAGATTATCTGACACTGGAAAATACCAATGGCATGGCTGTGCCGAAGACATTTGATGTGACAAAGCTGATTCGTGGCTGGTACAATAATCCGTCTTCCAACCATGGAATTGCATTAAAAGCAGTCAATGAGAACGTGTATGCAACAGCGACATTGGTCTCCTCTGATATGCCGGTGAATAAATACGGTCTGACTGCGGACTGCTATCCGATTGGAATCGTGTACTATCGAAGTACAAAGGGTCTTGAGGATTATTATAGTTATCACGAGCAGGAGTTAGGACGTACCGGAAGTGGTTATGTAAACCGATATAATGGAAATCTTGTATTTATTCATGAAGATGAAGGCACAAGTGGTATTCTGATGCCGGTCAGTGTCAGTCATGTGTACAATCTTTCTGATTGTGATACAAAGAGTCGTTTCGGAAAAGGCTTTCGTCTGAGTCTGATGCAGGAATTAAAGGAATCCGGAAACAGTGATTTTCCGTATGTCTTAACAGATGCAGATGGAACAAATCACTATTTCTACAAAGATACCTCCGATTCCAATAAGCTCAAGGATGAGGACGGACTTGGTCTTGTAATTACACAGACTTCCAGCAATGAATATGATTCATATCGGATCATGAAGGATAAGGATGAGGTACAGTACATTTTTGGTCAGGACGGCTATCTGCGTCAGATCAAGGATACATATGGAAATGCAATGAAGTGCCAGTATGGGCCAAACAGTGCCGGAAATTACATTCAGTATGCAGAAGATCCGACAGGTGCGAGAGTTGTATTTAATTACAACAGCGATCTGACAAAGCTTGTCAGCATTACGGCAAATAAGAGAAGTACTTCCTTTGCATATGATGCCGCCGGTCATCTGACTAACATTACCTATCCAGATGGAAAGAGCAGTACATTTGGTTACAATGGAGATCAGTTAATTTGGGCGCAGAACCCGGACAAGAAAAGAATCACTTATGGATACCGTACCGATTGTGGTGTGCAGCGTATCGCCAAAATTGGTGAAGGATATACGGATGCAGCAGGGAGTTTCCATACAGGAACTGAGATTGAAGTTACTTATCCAGAGCTTGGAACAACTGTATATACAGAGCCGGGTCTGGATGGAAAGTTATCATCATCAGCAGACAACCATGTTTATACATGGAAATTTAATAGATTTGGTTCTCCTTCTGAGATCTCAGACAATGCCGGTCATGTCAGCACTTTCAGTCATTATGATGATGGTGCCAGACGTCATAAGCTGAGACAGTCGTCATTGACAGGAAAACTTGTAACCAATCTGCTAAAGAATACCGGCTTTGATGCGATGGGTGAGTTTGAAGACGGCTGGGGCAATGCATCCGGTCTGACAGAAGCGTCTGCATGGGGCGTTGAACGTGTTACGGACAAGGGATACTTTGCCGATACCTCCATTCGAGTCACAAAGACACAGAAAAACAGCTTTGCCGCTGTGATTCAGGAGGTCTGGTTAGAAGCAGGAACTTATACACTTTCTGCCTATACTTTTGTAAAGGATGTCGCAGCGGTTTCAAATAATGCACAGGCAGGAGCAGGACTGGCAGTTCGTTTTGCGGATAAGTCGATGGCATATGGACTGGAATTTCTGACAGGAAATGTGGACACCGATATTGACAGGGGATGGAAGCGAATCAGCCAGACCTTTACCGTAAGCAGCGCACAGGTTGTCACAATCTATGGTGGAATTTTCAACACAACAGGTACCGCATGGTTTGACTGTTTCCAGCTGGAGACAGGAGATCGCATGAGTGATTTTAACATGGTGAATAATGGCCGCTTTGCAAGAAACAGCACTAACGGTGTAAATGACTGGAACCATGTAAATCTGGTCGCATCCGATACAACAGTAACGGACAGTGAGAGAGGAAGTTGTCTTAGAATCACAGGAGAGCCGGATAAGGAAAAGCGTGTGCTTCAGGGAATCTATGCGAAGGGCGGCGAAGGTGACGTATTCCGTTTCGGTTGTTTTGCAAAGGCAGAAGCCATTCCGGGAAAGACGTTTCGTATTGCAGCAGCAGTCATCTATGCCGACGGAACCCATAAGTGGGAAAATGTGGATTTTGATCCATATCGAAGCGGCTGGCAGTATGTTTCCGGTGTGATATCTACTGATGATGAGGATTCTGTAACACACAAGCAGTATACTGCGGTTCATCTTTACATTATGTATGACAATCAGATGAATCCGGGATATTTTACAGATGTCCAGTTTATAAAAGATGACAGCTGGAGTTATACTTATGACAGCAAGGGAAACTTAAACACAGCCAAAAAGACAAGAGAAAACAATGCCTTCCAGCATAACAGTAAGGATCAGATCAGCCGTATGGCTGCAATGGACGGCACTGCCTATGATATTTATTACAATGCGCAGAGAATGCCGCTGTATGCAAAGAGTGCCGAGGGTCAGAGAAGCTATTTCTGGTACAACAAAAAGGGACAGCCGACAACTATGTCCATTGAGGCAGATAAAAATTCAGCCGCAGTTACAGTGGGAAGAGTGTACTATATTCGCCAGCAGCGTTCCGGAAAATATATAGATACCCAGCAGGGCGATACCACGTATTCCAATATTCAGCAGTATACATTCAATGGCTCAGATGATCAGAAGTGGAAGGTGGAGGATGCCGGAGAAGGCTATATCAAGCTGGTATCCCAGTCTGGAACAAAGTCAAAACTGCTTGACGTTTTAAATGGATGGAGTGCAGATGGAACTAACATTCAGCTGTATCCGGATCACGGTCATGATGCACAGAAATTCAAATTAAAAGCAGTAGAAGGAGGCGGCTACCAGCTTCTTGCCAAGTGCAGCAATGACGAAAAGTGTGTAATGGTTTCCGCAGGAAGTGCGCCGAATGATGTATTTGCAATCAGGGCGAATATTGAACTGGGAACGGCCGGTTCTGACAGTGAGCCGAGAAGTATCTGGTACTTTGAGCCGGCAGATGAGGGTGATGTCAGTGCGGCACCACAGGATGGAATGCTCCTTCGTATCCGTGCACGCCATTCCGGTCAGTATGTACGTGCAGCAAATGGCACCATGAGAATTGGAGATGGTCTGCAGCAGACCTACAGCTCCTTCTGGCCTGCCGAGGAATTTCTTCTGACAAAGGCACAGTCGGAAAACGGCACAGACTGGTACTATATAAGGACTGTTTTTAGACCATCCCTGTATGTGGATATCTGCAGTAAGGGAACGGATGGTTATGATCGTCCGACTTTACAGGAAAAGAGTGACGCAGACAGTCAGAAGTTCTGCTTTAAGAAACTTCGAACAGGCTATGTCATCGAGAACAAGTTGGGTTATCAGTTTGATGTAAAATTGGGAGATTATGCAAATCTGGCAGCAGTTATTGCAACAGGAACCCCGTCTAGTGTGGCATTTTCTGATATTCAGGACAACAAGGTTTTTGTACTGGAGAAGGTAGAAAAACGAATTTATTCTTACATGGGCTATACAAGTGATTTTAGAAATGTAGCGAGTGTAATGGATGCCAGACAGAAACGCGTTTCCTATGCATATGACAGTGATAACCGTCTTCTGACAAAGATGACCGATTCCAACAATCATAGTACACAGTATCATTACGAGGCATCAACAGATCGCTTAACAGGCGTAAGTGCAACTGCATCCGGGCAGACAAGGGATGTTTCCTATACATATGATGAGGGAGACCGAATCAAGAGTATCAAGCATGGTGGAACCACTTACGCATTTGAGTATGATGGATTTGGAAACCAGACAATGGTAAAGGCGGGCGACAAGACTCTTGAACGCTACGGCTATGCACCAAACAATGGTCCACTCAAGACAGTTACCTATGGAAATGGCGATACGCAGGAAATTCTGTATGACAAAGAGGAGCGCATCCGAGCCAGACGATGGAATGGAGAAAGTACAGATGCCGTGCGTTATGAGTATGATGATTACGGTACACTGGAAAAGGAAACCGATCTGGTAAATGGACGAATTGACAAAGATCAGTATGACATGACCGGAAGACTCGTACAGAGTACTACATTGGAAAAGAATACCGGGGCATCAGGTGAGCCAACCGTGGCAAACACTCATACAGTGCAGTCACTTGAGATTGGTTATGACAGTTATAATCGCGTAAATCGACTGGTGCAGAGTCTGGAGGGATCAAAGACAAAGACTGGACTGGTGTATGGAGATGCATCAAAGACACAGCGACCGGGATTATCTTATGGACTTACTGTCGATGGAACACAGAGACAAAGTTTAGCTTATGATGCGATGGCACGATGCACAAAGGAAACCGTGACACTTCCGGGTGGACAGAAGCGAGAAAACTGCTTTACTTATGGAACCCTTCGTCATCTGACCGATACGGACAGTCTTCTTTCTGCGATGTCAAATGGAACCGAGAGCTGGAGCTATGAGTATGACAATGTGGGAAATATCACAAAGATTACATCCGGTACGAAGGTCATCACATATCAGTATGATGAACTCAATCAGCTGATTCGTGAAAACAATGGTGTACTTGGAATTACGGTGCTTTATGCCTACGATGCAGGCGGCAACATGACTTCCCGAAAGACATATGCCTATACAGAGGGAGCGGTTTCAACGGTACAGACACAGGATCTTTTTACCTATCGCACCGATGGCTGGAAGGATCAGTTACTGTCCTGGAATGGAAAGAGCTATGCCTATGATGCAGGCGGTAATCCGACTGTGCTGCGAGGAATGGCACTGACCTGGGGAGAAGGACGCCGCTTAAAAAGAATTGTTGGAACAGCAGGAGAGGTTACCTTTGCCTACGACAGTGATGGAAAGCGCGTCAAAAAGACAAGCGGTAATACAGAAACAAAGTATTACTATAATGGAAGTACACTGAGCGGTCTGGTGAGAACCACAACTGGAAACACAGGTACTACTAAGATTACGGTACAGTTTGTGTACGATGCCGAAGGCAAGCCATTCCTGCTTCGATTAAATGGAAAGACAGACTATTTCTATCTGTATAATGGTCTTGGAGATGTTGTGGGACTGATTGACAGCAGCAATAAGGTAGTGGTAAGATACCAGTATAACAGCTGGGGCAAGGTTACTTCATCAGAAGATACCAGTGGAGTTTCTCTTGCAACATTGAATCCATTTTGCTACCGAAAGTATGTCTATGATTCAGAGACTGGACTGTATTGTCTGGGAAGCAGATATTATGATCCGGAAGTCGGAAGATTTGTGAATGCGGATGACACGGATGTGATCTTTGCGAAGCCACAGGAATTAGGAAGCAAAAATCTGTACGCATACTGCGATAATAATCCAGTAGCAAGAGAAGACTATGCAGGAGAGTTTCCAATTCCATGTATTGTCGGCGCTGTTGTTGGAGCTGCAGTTAGTGGATTTTCTTATGTGCTTACTAGTGGAGGTGAAATTGATGGTGTTGAACTGGCAAAGTCATGCCTGGTAGGTGCAATTTCAGGAGCGTTAGCGCCGCTGGATCCAATGAAGTGGGCCATAAAACCGCTGGTAGCGTGTGCAGCAGTAATTAATGGAATTAATACTGTAATTAATACGGAAGGAGACATTGGAACTCGTTTTCTTTGTGGAGCATTTGAAGCAGGTGCTACATATATATCAGGTGTTACAGCTAATAATTGGACGGGAGGAAAAGTAGTTTTGGAAACGGTATCTGCAAAGATAATTGGAAATGCAGCAGTTGGCTATACGGTTGGTCAAACAGCAGAGCTTGCGGCAATAGGACTTTCGGCGGCAGCAAAGTCCGGTGCAAATGCGTCAAAGAAGACAAATTCTGCAACGTCTAATGCGAGAACCACTAAACGGTCAAATACCAGAGTGATAACAACGGTATCTGGAAGAAAAAAGGTTATCAATAAAGTGAAGAAGCCAACAAGACGAAATACAAAGTTTCAGCGAGTATGTATGGCATAAGCTAAAATAAAAAGACAATGTTCAGGCAGGAGATTACTCCTGCCTGAGCGGCACGAAGGGAGAATTATGAAGAAACGGTGTATTTGGAATTGGTATAGAAAAAGAAAAATAGAATATTTAGATGAAGAGGATAGATGGTTTAAATATCTAGAATCGTTAGTACTTGGAATATTTATCGTTATTGGAGTTGCAGGGCCAATTGCAATATTAATTGCATTGTTTCTTGAAGCTGCGACAAAGTATCAAATGCCATTTCAAAACGCAATGTGTAGCGCAGGAGTTCAATTTATAGTTCTATTGCCATTTTTGAGTCCTTGCGAATATATTATTTACGCACAGGTATATAACGGTATAACTTCTTCTGGAGTTTATTATTTAAACGAAAGAGGAATTCAGCTTGAATATTGTATGCATATTTGCAAAGAAATAAGATGGAATGAAATTGATCGGATTGAGCGAAGAACTATAGATACTGGAGCAAAATATCCATTTGGTGAAAATGAGATCTTTTTTATCTTAAAAAAAGGTTGTAGCGAAAAAGAGAAAAAAACAAAAACGAGAAGTGCATACTTTTATGTTAATCATAGGAAACGAGTTATGTTGATAGGTTATTCAAAGGAACGCGAGGAGGAATTTCGCCAATATTGGGATAAAGAAATTAGAGATCAAAGAAAATGGACTCGAGGGATGAATCTTTTTTGAAACTTGAGAGATAGAACGAGCCATGGTGACAATGTCATTGGAGTGCGGATGATCCTGGTACAATTTTTGCAAAGCCACAGGAATTAGGAAGCAAAAATCTGTACGCATACTGCGATAATAATCCAGTAGCAAGAGAAGACTATGCAGGAGAGTTTCCAATTCCATGTATTGTCGGCGCTGTTGTTGGAGCTGCAGTTAGTGGATTTTCTTATGTGCTTACTAGTGGAGGAGAAATTGATGGTGTTGAGCTAGCAAAGTCTTGCTTAGTGGGTGCGGTTTCAGGAGCATTAGCTCCATTGGATCCCATGGATAAAGTAATAAAGGGATTTGTAGCTGGTGCCGCAATCATCAATGGAATTAACACGGCTATTAATACAGAGGGAAATTTTATGACTCGGATTATGTGTGGAGCTTTAGAAGCAGGTGCTACATATGTTGTGGGTGTTACAGCTAATAGGTGGACTTCTCCAGAGAAGGTAATTTTAGCGACGAAAGCAGCACAGATAATTGGAAATGCGGCAGTAGGATATACACTTGGTCAGACGGCAGAGCTTGCGGTAGTAGGAGTTTCAGCAGCAATCACTTCAAAGCCATCAGCAGCAAAAGCTAAGACTACAAGTGTGACAAAACCAAAAATAAAACTGAATTCAACTCCTTATGTTAAGAGTATAACTTCAGCATCTGGAAGAAAAAAAGTTGCTAATAAGGTGAAAAAGTCGTCACCGAGAAACGCGAAATTTCGTAAAATATGCATGGCATAAGTTAAAGTAAACGAGTTTATTCAGGCAGAAGAGATACTTCTGCCTGAATACTATGAGAGGAGGAATATGAGAAAGAAATGTATTTGGAATTGGAATTGGCATGCAAGAAAAGAAATAGAATATTGGGATGAATGGGGAAAATGGCATGGCTTTTTTACGGCACTATCATTTATAGGAAGTATTATTTTTATTATAGGTATTCCAATTCCGTATTTGATTGAATATTTTTTTGTTATATACGAAGAACCCTTTCAATATGCAATAACTGTAATACTGTTAACACTTCCATTTGTATTTTATATAGAGACTGTCTTTTATGAGAGAACATATGGAGGGATGCTTGGGGATG